>JAOUMO010000248.1 GCA_029881425.1 Gammaproteobacteria bacterium | reverse complement strand
AGGTAAAATAATGATCAGCAGTGCCAGTAAATAACCGCGACGGAATCCAGCCGCCGCTATTACTAACAGGGGCAGGATCAACCAGTAGCCCTGTTCCTGCCATTGATCACTTTTCATATCATCCGCTAACCGGGTTTGATCATTATCAACATCCGCATCAACTAGAGATAGCAGGTTGTTAATATCGCGGTCATCAGTCGTCATGGCCTGGTACATGCCCTGTCCCTGTTGGGCAACGTGATATAGTGACTGAGGATCCAGTTTGGGTAATATAATATTGCCCTGCGAATCTTTATAAAAACCACCATTAGTCTGTGGTATGGGAGCACCTTCTTCAGTGCCGACTCCCAGGACCAGCAATCGATAGCCTTCGGTTGATAACTGCTGGATCTGTGCATTGAGTTTGTCCGTGGGCGCACCTTCTATACCATCGGTTACGAGCATCACTGCGCCGTTTTTCATACCGGCCTGTTTAAGTAGTTCGATGCCTTTTTCAATGGCCCGATCCGCACGGGAACCCTGCATTGGCATGAGATCAGTACTGAAGCCGGGTAACTGGCTGCTAATGGTTTTGGTATCGGTGGTTAATGGCGTGACCACGAAGGCATTAGCGGCATAGGTAATAATGGCGGTCTGGCCTTCTTTACGGCGTTTCAGAATGTCCTGTAGTTTAAGCTTGGCACGCTGTAAGCGGGTGGGGTTAATGTCCGCAGCATCCATTGAACGGGAAAGATCCAGCAGGATCACCAGGGCAGACTGTTGACGGAATACAGGCTGTTCGAGTTTTTCCCAGACCGGTCCGGCCAGCGCGGTAATCGCCAGCATACCGGCCACAGCCATCATGGTCATAGGCCAGGGTTGTTTATGGATGACCTTGCCGATTAATAAATGGGGCAGTAGTTTGGGATCGACTACGCCGCGCCATGATCGGCTGAGTAATTTTTGTCGCCAGTGTAACCACAGGAGTAAAAGCAGGGGAATGAAAGCCCAGAACCATTGTGGCCGCAGAAACTGAAAATGTTCGGGTAATAACATCATGAACGACCTTGCGAACGGTGTACCGGGTTGATACGTGATAGCGCGGTGAGCATTCGCGCAAATAGGTGCAGGCGTAAAATCAGAATAATAAACGACAGTCCCAGTGCAACGGCCAGGGGCCAATAAAACAGGCTACGTTGAGGACGGAATGTTTTCTGTTCCAGGGCAATGGGTTCCAGCTCATCCAGCAGGGAATAAATTTTATTGAGCTCGTCGGTATCACGGGCGCGGAAATATTTTCCGCCGGTTTTTTCAGCGATGGTGCTTAAGGTCTTTTCATCCAGATCCTGCGAAGGATTCACGCGCCGGTTGCCAAAGAATGACTGAACGATCATTTCATCGGCACCGATACCGATGGTATAAATCGTCAGTCCGACTTCGGCGGCCAGTTCAGCCGCTTTAACCGGTTCGACTTCACCTGCCGTATTGGCACCATCGGTCAGCAGTATTAAGGTTTTGTTGGCCGCTTTGTCCGCCCGTAATCGTTTTACCGCCAGGCCGATAGCATCACCAATGGCCGTTTCCTTACCGGCCAGACCAATCACGGCTTCTTCCAGTAAACTGCGAACAGTCTTGCGATCAAATGTTAACGGTGTTTGTACATAGGCATTACGGCCAAACAAGATCAACCCGATACGGTCGCCCACGCGCCGCTCTATAAATTCACCGGCTACGATCTGTGTTGCCAGCAAACGGTTAATGGTCTTGCCGTTGATAACAAAATCTTCGACTTGCATACTGCCGGAAAGATCCACTGCCAGCATGAGATCGCGACCGCTGACGGGCAGTTCGACCGGTTCACCAAACCAGACGGGGCGTGCACTGGCACTAACCAGACAGGCCCAGGCCAGAAACGCCAGCCAGAACATGGCGTGTGAAGACGGGTTTTTAGAATGCGGACCGGAAGCCAGCGTATTAAAACTTGAAAGATCAGGCACACGTAAGGCGGCTTCCTGTTGCGGCTGTGCTTTTGGTAACAAACGCAACATCACAAAAGGCAGGACTAACAGAATAAACATCCACGGCCACTGGAATTCAATCATGAGCTCCTGCTCCCCTGATTGTTTTTGGGCAGTGCCTTGATCCAGTGTTCGGTAAAATTCAGCAACTGAGAAAGATCATGTTTACTGCGCTGGCTATAAGGCGCATGCAACAGAGCCTGTGCGGTTTCGGCTGACAGTTCTGTTTTGTCGTTCACTGACTGAGTCAGAAAATCAATCCAGTCCTGGCCGGACAGTGATGCGACTTTATC
>JAOUMO010000095.1 GCA_029881425.1 Gammaproteobacteria bacterium | reverse complement strand
TGCCAGTGCTATGCTCGGCAGCAGTCCCCCCATGACCATCGGTTTAAGGGTTATTCGCTTGACTGGTGGCTGTTGCACTATGGCCTGCATGTTGAGCTGCGTGAGTGACTCATCCAGCGCCAGCGGAATGGTCGTGCCCAATTGGAGCTGGGATAGTAATTCGATCGTGGGGTCTTGCAGGGGCTCTTCGATGGACTCAATCGGCAGAGAGGCAATAGCCGCAATGAACTCCGCCGCCTGCGCCATTGGCCAGGCCCGGTTGGCATCGAGACGCAGGCGGATACCTCCTGGAAGTGCAGCCGTTAGTTGTTGTAGCCACGCCAGTTCCTGTTCGATTGGCGCCATGCCCAGCTTGAGTTTGATCACCCGGTAACCACGGGCCTCATTGAGCCGTTGAGCCACCTTGTTGTCGAGTTTGCCCAGGTTTGCATTGACCTCGATCTTGCAGCTTGCGTCGGCATTTAGCCAGCGGGCTATCGAGCGCCCGGCCTGTTTCGCCAGCAGGTCGATGAGTGCTGTCTCGACACCACAGCGTGCAGCGGGTGGCGGCTTAAGTGTATCCAGTGATTCGAGTAGTTGTCTTACATCCTGGTGATTGAGCAGGTTGATGTGCTGTTGCAGCCATGCTTCGGCTTCTTCTATGGTCTCAGTCCCGGCACTGGCCAGTGGTGCGCAGTCACCGATACCCTTATGCCCACCCGCTGCCAGTTGGATCAGCCAGCCACTGCGCTGTTCGAGGCAGCCCTGGTGAGAGACCCAGTTACGGGCCAGGGGCAGTTGGTAGGGGGTGAGCTTGCTGCCTTGAATCATCATAGCGTTCAGATGATCAGTGCAAGGCAGAACAGTGAGCCAAGCAGGAGCTGGTACTGGGCAGTCTGTGCCAGCAGGGCATTGAGTCGCTGGTCAACCGGCAGTACCCAGAGTTGACGTAGGAGCCAGAGCGCCATGGGCAGGCTCAGCCAGGGCAACCAGCGCAGTGCGGGTTGAGAATTAAGCGGTAAGATCAATGCGAGTGGTAATAACAGCATGAGGCCATAGAGGTAACGGCTGTTGGCACGACCTATATAGCCGGCCAGGGTGTTTTTGCCGACTTTGCGGTCGGTATCCAGGTCGCGGTAGTTGTTGATCACCAACACGGCGGCTGCGGGCAGGCCAACAGCGATACCGGCAATGATACTGGCCCATGAGAGCTGCATGGTCTGCAGGTAATAGGTGCCGGCAACGGCCGCTATACCGAAAAAGAAGAGCACAAAGAGCTCGCCCAGCGGGGTGTAGGCAATCGGCCTGGCACCTCCCGTGTAACTGTATCCGGCAAGTAGTGAAGCAAGACCGAGCAGTACAATAGGCCAGCCACCCAGCCAGACCAGGTAGATGCCCAAAACAAAACTAATCCCAAAGCTGATAAAGGCGGCCCGTCGTACGCTACTGGCCGACAGCCAGCGTTCAGCGGTGGCGCGTTTGGGGCCAAGGCGCTCCGCTGTATCGGCACCGCGTTCATAATCAGAGACATCATTGTGCAGGTTGGTGCCGATCTGTATGCCGATAGCCGCGAGCAGGGCCGCCAGCCAGGCTAGCCAGTGGAACACCCCGGTCTCACTATAGGCGAGGGTACCTCCTACCAGCAGGGGTGTCAGGGCTACCACCAGTGTTTTTGGACGTGCCGCCAGTAGCCAGTAGTTGAGTGCCTGCATGGATCAGGGGCGGCGCGGGAATTTGCTGAAATCGGCGGGGCGTTTTTCGAGGAAGGCATTGCGGCCTTCCTGGCCTTCTTCGCTCATATAAAAGAGGGCGGTGGTATTGCCGGCCAGTTCCTGGATACCGGCGAGGCCATCGGTATCCGCATTGAAGGCGGCCTTCAGTGCACGTAATGCGGTGGGTGAATGGGCCAGCATCTCGCGGCACCAGCTAACCGTTTCCTGTTCCAGTTTCTGCAGCGGTACCACGGCATTGACCAGTCCCATATCCAGTGCCTGCTGGGCATCATACTGGCGGCACAGGAACCAGATTTCCTTGGCTTTCTTGATACCAATGGTGCGCGCCATCAGGCCTGCACCGAGGCCGGCATCAAAGCTGCCGACGCGGGGCCCGGTCTGGCCAAAGCGGGCATTATCGGCGGCAATGGTGAGGTCACACACCAGGTGCAGCACATGGCCGCCACCAATAGCGTAACCGGCGACCATGGCCACTACCGGCTTGGGTAAGCGGCGTATCTGCATCTGCAGGTCGAGCACATTCAGGTGTTGTGTGCCCTGGTTGTCCCTGTAGCCACCATCATCACCGCGTACCTTTTGATCGCCGCCGGAACAGAAGGCCCGGTCACCGGCGCCGGTAAGGATAATCACGCCAATATCGGCATTCATATGGGCATCATGGAAGGCGTGGATCAGTTCCTGTACCGTCTCCGGTCGAAAGGCATTGTGTATTTCGGGGCGATTGATGGTGATACGGGCGATACCTTCAGCCTGGTGATAAAGGATGTCCTGAAAGTTAAAACCATCGACAGTTTGCCATTGCATAGTACGCGGGTTCCTAATTTGATTTGTTTGAAGGTTACCGTAAAAGCTGGACTAACGGCAGCTTTAATCTGCGCTTACGGCCTGCCAGTAACGCTGGTGTTGCTGCTTGCTGGTCTCGGCATCAATCACCAGTTCAATCATGCGTACCCCGCTTTGATGCAGTGCGGTTTCCAGCGCGGTATCAAATTCGCTGAGCCTGGTGAGTCGCTGGTAGCCGAGCCCATAGAGTTGTGCGGCCCTGGAGAAATCCAGCTGTGTCGGTGTCATCCAGATGCGCTCGAACTCGGGCAGTTCCACTTGCGGCAGGTGCTGGAAAATGGCGCCACCGCTGTTGTTGAACAGGATGATAATCGCCTCCAGGCCTCGCGCCATCAGCAGCCCGTTCATATCGTGGAAGAAGGCGAGATCACCGATAAGTCCCAGCGTGATTCCCGCTTTATCGAGATTGGCGGCGGCCACTCCCAGCAGGGTTGATAGATTGCCATCGATGCCGCTAACACCGCGATTGGCGATGATGCGCAGGTTTTTGTTGTTGTGGCCAGAGTAGCTATCCAGGTCACGGATGCACATGGAGTTACTGGAGAAGAGGGTACTGTGCTCGGGTAACTTTTCGATGCATTGCCGGATGATACTGGCTTCATCACTGCCCAAAGCCTGCGCCAGTTCGGCTGCTCGTTGTTGTTGCTGTGTAAACTTATCCAGCCATCCCCTGTCCTGTTGTTGTGGTAATCGTGCCGTTAGTTGACGGCATAACGCTACGGGATCTGCCGCTATGGGCTGGTCGATTCGGTGCAGTGGATCACGCATACGGCCATTGTTATCCACCAGGTAGTGCCGTCCTTTATCACAGCTCTCCATGTAACTGGAGAGCGCTTTTGAAACCGGCATGGCGCCAAAACGCAGCACCCAGTCGGGGCAGTGTGCCTGACTGAATCCGGGGCGCCGGAGGAAGGCATCGTAGCGGCTGATGATATGTGCCTGCGCCTGTGGGCCAAAGCGCAGGTTAGACAGGGGATCGGCCAGGATCGGTGCCCCCAGTCGGCAGGCAAGCTCGGTAACAGCCAGCGCAAAATCATCCGCATACGGTTCCGGGCCGCAGACGATAATGCCGGGTTTGCCCCCGAGTACCGATGCCAGTTGTTCCAGTTGGCTGGCATCGGGTGCCGGTGCAAATGCCGGCACGGGTACGACATCGCTAATCTCATCGCCTGGACAGTGTGCATTATCGGGTACCAGTGGCTCTGCAAAAGGGATATTCAGGTGAACCGGGCCGGCCAATGGCGACAGTGATTGTGCTGCCGCCTGTTGCCCCAGCTGTTGAATCTGGGCCAGTGCGTCGACTTTTGATGATGGCAGAGGTAGCTGGTGAAACTGCCGGACATGGCGGCCAAACAGATTAACCTGGTCTATGGTCTGGTTGGCGCCACAGTCCTGTAGTTCCGCTGGCCGATCTGCGCTCATTAGCAACAGTGGTATTGCGCTCTGGCTGGCTTCGATTATTGCGGGGTACCAGTGTGCCGGGGCGCTGCCGGAGGTTGCAACCAGTCCCACCGGTTGCCGTTCGGTCCTGGCCAGGCCAAGGGCAAAAAAGGCCGCACTGCGTTCGTCTACCTGTATCCAGGTGCGGATCGCCGGGTGCCGTTCGCAGGCCAGTGCCAGCGGCGTGGAGCGTGAACCGGGTGAAATCACGACATGCTGTAAGCCGCGGCTTACCAGGCCATTCATGAGTGACCGGGCCCAGCAATAATTGATCTGACCCTGTTTATTCATCGTTGTGCTTTTTGTTGTTCTTCATCGTTATCGTGTTGTTTGCACAGGGCATCAATAATCGTGTTTAACTTGAGTTCGGTTTCTGCCAGTTCTGCCTGGGGGTCAGAATCAGCAACTATACCGGCACCGGCGTAGAGGTCGGCGGCATTCCCTGAAAGCAGTGCGGCACGTAATAATACCGCCAGCTCACCATTACCATCGGCCTGTATCCAGCCTACACAGCCACTATACCAGCCACGATTGAAGGTCTCATTCTCTGCAATCCAGCGCCTTGATGTCGCCGTAGGGCTACCGGCAACAGCGGGCGTGGGGTGCAGGCTGGCTGCCAGGTCAAACAGGGAGATGCCCGGTTTACACTGGGCCTTGATCGGGGTCCAGAGGTGCTGCAGGTGCCCCAGGGGGAATATCGATGGTGTGTCCGGTACCGATATGTGGGCACTGACGCTATCCAGTCGATGTCGCAGGTGATCCACAATGAGTGCGTGCTCATGGCGGGTCTTTGTGTCCTGCAACAGGGCATGTGCACGTAAATTGTCCTGCTGGGCGTCACCACTACATTCACCTGTGCCCCCAAGGGCGTCACAGCTAATGGTGCCGTTGTTGAGGGCTACCAGGCGTTCTGGCGTGGCAGCAATAAGAATTTTGTTTGCCAGGGACATACCCAGTAACAGGCAGGAGGGATAGCTTTTTGCCAGGCGTTTTAAAATTGCCGTTTCGTTAAAAGGATGACTGGCGTGGATACGGATATGGCGTGCCGGTACCACCTTGCTCAGGCGTTTAGTGTGGATCGTCTCTTTGGCGTTTTTTACCAGTTCAAGCCAGTCACTGTCCAATGGGTTATTGGGTGCGCGATACAGGCTGTTTGGCTTTTCGTTATCAGGTTGCAGGCCACTGATTGATGCCAGCAGGCTTGAGGTTCGCTCTAACCAGGTGTCAATTTGTGACTGTCGGGACTGGAGCCGATGGCTTTGGCAGCTCAGGGTCAGGGTATACTGGCCTTCCGAAAATTCCAGTAACACCTCGGGGATTGTGATCAGGCTGTTGGCTATACCCTGCCAGGGGCCTGTCATCGTATCGTCTTCATCAAAGGCAAAGGCACAAAAGGCACCCGGCTGGTAAGGCTGTCCTGTCAGGCTGTAATGTTGCCAGTGCCCACAAACTGATTTGAAGTCGTGTTGTAATTGCTGGAAACGCCCCTTGCCATGGGTCTCAAATTGCAATGCGGTACCCAAACCGATTCTATAGTGATTATGGTCCGGGCGTCCCCAGACGAGAAAGGGCGGGGGGAGTTGTGGAATAGTCGGTAGCTGATCAAGCTGTAAATGGGTGGTGAGGGAATACAGTCCTTTATCTTCAACCAGGTACAGCCTGGGTAAAGTGGCTTTAATCTGTTCACTTAGCAAATGAATACATTTTGAAATATTGTCTGGCATGGCGTTTATTACAGTCTATTTGAAATACAGCGATGGCCCGGTAGCCCATAAAATAATACGTCTTCCATGGATTGCTTAAAAGGCTATAGACGCTATTTTATTTTGCATCGAGTTTCGTAAGGACTTATCGTTACTATCTTAACGTAAAGCGTGGCGATAAGAAGCTTTCAATGGCCTGTCCGAGTTAAATGCCGTTGCTACATAGTGGATTGATTCAATTCACTATTTGATGGGCGAAAAAAAACCCCGCATTACTGCGAGGCCTTTTGATTTGGCTCCCCGACGTGGACTCGAACCACGGACCCAATGATTAACAGTCATTTGCTCTACCAACTGAGCTATCGGGGAATAGCTTCAAAGAGGTTGTCTTTGAGAGGGCGCTATACTACCGATTTGACCCTGTGCGGTCAACTACTTAAGCGACAAAATTTCCTATCCTTTCAAGTGCTTTCTCCAGGCTCTGCATATCGGTCGCAAAGGAAATACGCAAATGTCCCTGTGTACCGAAGGCGGAGCCGGGTACCAGTGCAACTTCTGCCTCGGCGAGCAGTTTTTCGGCTAGCTTGACATCATCATCTATACCCATCTTTTCCATTACAGCGTGAAAGCTGGGGAATATATAAAATGTGCCATCGCTAGCGGTGGATGATACACCGGGCATGGCATTGAGTTTTTCCAGTACAAAATCGTGGCGTTGCCTGAAGGCGCTGTTCATTTCCACAAGGCGGGACTGATCCCCTTCCAGTGCGGCCTGGGCCGCCACCTGCGAAATAGAGGTCGGGTTTGAGGTGCTCTGTGACTGTACCTTCTTCATGTTTTTGATCAGGTCAGCCGGCCCGGCGGCATAGCCAATGCGCCAGCCGGTCATTGCATAGGCCTTGGAAACGCCGTTCAGTACAATGGTACGATCATAGAGTTCCGGGCAGGCGTTAAGGATGTTGCAGAAGCCTTCCTGGGTCCAGATGATGTGCTCGTACATGTCATCGGTCGCAACCAGTACCTGCGGATGTTGCAGTAGTACTTCGCCCAGTGCCTTCAGCTCGGCCAGGGTATAGGCCTTGCCCGATGGGTTAGATGGACTGTTGATGACAAACAGGCGGGTCTTATCGGTAATCGCCGCACGCAACTGTTCCGGTGTGATTTTAAAATCCTGTGACTGGTCGGCCTCAATAATTACGGGCGTGGCATCAGCAAGCATCACCATATCCGGATAGGAAACCCAGTAGGGGGCGGGAATTATGACTTCATCGCCGGCATTGAGCATTGCCTGTGCCAGGTTATAGAAGCTCTGTTTACCGCCACAGGAGACCAGGATCTGCGATGCTTCGTACTTGAAGCCATTATCTTTCTCAAACTTGGTTATAATGGCCTGTTTCAGGCTGGGCGTACCGTCAACAGCGGTATATTTGGTAAAACCATCGTTAATGGCCTTTATGGCGGCCTGCTTTACATGCTCTGGTGTGTCAAAATCTGGCTCACCTGCTGCGAGGCCAATAACGTCTCGACCTTCTGCACGAAGTTGTTGTGCCAGTGCTGTTACGGCAAGAGTGGGTGAAGGTTTTACACGTTGAATACGGTCGGATGATTGAATGCCCAATGTCATAGTCCTGAATGTTTTTTTAACTTACATCTGTAACCCAGATTTAACCACGCAATTGTAGACAATGTCGAAACATTTTGAAATCAAAACGGACCATGAACCTGCAGGTGATCAGCCTGAAGCCATAAGGATTTTGATGGAAGGCCTGAATGATGGTCTTGCCGATCAGACATTGCTGGGGGTGACCGGTTCAGGTAAGACCTTTACCGTGGCCAATGTGATCCAGCAGTCGCAGCGCCCGGCAATGATTCTTGCCCCCAACAAAACACTGGCAGCCCAGTTATACGGGGAGATGAAAGAACTGTTTCCAAACAATGCGGTGGAATATTTTGTCTCCTATTACGATTACTACCAGCCAGAGGCCTATGTGGTCGCCAGTGATACCTTCATCGAAAAAGACTCCTCTATTAATGAACATATAGAACAGATGCGCCTGTCGGCCACCAAGGCCATGCTCGAGCGCAATGACACCATCATCGTTGCTACGGTATCGTCTATCTATGGCCTGGGTGACCCCGAGGCCTACCTGAGTATGGTGCTGCACCTGGTGCGTGGCGATATGATCAATCAAAGGGATATGCTGAGGCGCCTGGCCGAAATGCAATATACACGTAACGATGTAGAGTTGCGGCGCGGTTGTTACCGGGTCAGGGGTGAGGTGCTGGATATACACCCGGCAGAATCCGAGCGTGAAGCCATTCGGGTGGAGATGTTCGACGATGAAGTTGAACAGCTGAGTTACTTTGATCCGCTAACGGGCGAGGTCATACGCAAGGTATCACGCTTGACCGTCTACCCGAAGACGCATTATGTGACGCCGCGCCATACTATCGAAGAGGCCATAGAAAAGATCAAGGCCGAGCTTAAGCAGCGTCTCAATGAATTCAGGGATAACAACAAGCTGGTGGAGGCACAGCGCCTTGAGCAGCGCACCCAGTATGATATAGAGATGATGCGCGAGCTGGGTTATTGCACCGGCATAGAAAATTATTCCCGCTACCTGTCGGGTCGCCCACCCGGTTCACCGCCGCCCTGTCTATATGATTACCTGCCCGATAATGCCCTGCTAATCATTGATGAGAGCCATGTTACCGTGCCACAACTGGGGGCGATGTATAAGGGCGATCGATCAAGAAAAGAAAACCTGGTGAATTATGGTTTCCGCTTGCCCTCCGCACTGGATAATCGGCCACTGCGTTTTGATGAATTTGAAAAAATTCGCCCGCAGACCATTTTTGTTTCAGCCACACCTGGCAACTACGAGAAGGAGCATTCACAGCAGATTGCCGAACAGGTGGTTAGACCCACGGGGCTTGTTGATCCCGTCATAGAAATACGTCCAGCGACAACCCAGGTCGATGATGTGCTATCGGAAATTCATAAGCGTGTCGAAAAAAATGAACGCATCCTGATAACTACCCTGACCAAGCGTATGTCAGAAGACCTGACCGATTATCTCAGCGAGCATGGGGTGCGAGTGCGTTATCTG
>JAOUMO010000094.1 GCA_029881425.1 Gammaproteobacteria bacterium | reverse complement strand
TAATGCCTGGTGATAACGTGAAAATGGTAGTTACTTTGATCGCACCGATTGCGATGGAAGAAGGTCTGCGCTTTGCGATCCGTGAAGGCGGTCGTACAGTAGGTGCAGGTGTTGTAAGTAAGATTATCGAATAAATCTTACTATAAAGAGTATTGAGAGCGGGATTACCCTGTAGGGTCGTCTCGCTTTTTCAATGTAGGCCAGTGGCTCAATTGGTAGAGCATCGGTCTCCAAAACCGAGGGTTGGGGGTTCGAGTCCCTCCTGGCCTGCCACTAATTTAAGTATTGAAGAAAGTATCCATGGTCGCTAAGGCGGAAACACAAGAAGCGGGTAAGCTGGACAGTTTGAAAATGGTGGTCGCAATTGCGCTACTGGTATCAGGCATTGCGCAGTTTTATTACTTTGAAGGCGAGTCATTACTCTATCGTGTGTTGGGGTTGCTGTTTTTTATGGCAGTAGCTGCTGCGGTGGTTTATACGACCGTTCTTGGTCAGGGGATCTGGGGCTTTGCTCGAGATGCCCGTACCGAGGTGCGTAAGGTAATCTGGCCAACACGGCAGGAAACTATGCAGACAACACTAATGGTTGTCATCATGGTGCTCCTGGTTGGCATTATGCTGTGGCTCATGGATATGGTTCTTCGTTGGGGTGTTCTTGTACTCACTGGGCAGGGGAGCTAAAAATGGCAATGCGCTGGTATGTTGTTCACGCCTATTCAGGGTTTGAATCCAAGGTGAAGTCGTCCATGGAAGAGCACATTAAACTGCGCGGCATGGAAGACCAGTTTGGTGAGATCCTGGTGCCAAGCGAGGAAGTGGTTGAGATTCGCGATGGTAATAAACGTCGTTCAGAACGTAAGTTTTTCCCTGGCTATGTATTAGTGCAGATGGAAATGAATGACGATACCTGGCATCTGGTCAAGGATGTGCCCAAGGTTATGGGGTTCATCGGTGGCACCAAGGATAAGCCTGCACCCATTAGTGAAAAAGAGGCACAGGCCATTTTGCAGAATGTGCAGGCGGGTGTTGATAGTCCCAAGCCAAAAGTGCTTTACGAAGCAGGCGAAGTGGTCCGTGTTACAGATGGTCCGTTCAATGACTTTAATGGTGTTGTTGAAGAAGTGGATTATGAAAAGAGTCGCCTGAAAGTGGCGGTATTGATTTTCGGTCGTTCTACGCCGGTTGACCTTGAGTTCAGCCAGGTAGAGAAGGGCTAATATTTCGCCGGTTATGCCGGCTGTTAACAGGGGAGACCGAAAGCGCAAGCGAGTACGTCGCTATTACCCACTGGAGTAAAACATGGCAAAAAAAGTTGAAGCTTATATCAAGCTGCAAGTGCCTGCTAATCAGGCAAATCCAAGTCCACCGGTTGGTCCTGCACTGGGTCAGCACGGCGTAAACATCATGGAATTCTGTAAGGCATTTAATGCGAAGACACAGGGTATGGAGCAGGGTCTGCCGACACCTGTAGTTATTACCGTTTACAGTGATCGCAGTTTTACATTCATTACCAAGACACCTCCAGCAGCCGTGCTGTTGAAAAAAGCTGCCGGCATTGCCAAGGGTAGTGGTCGTCCTAATCTTGATAAGGTAGGCACGGTAACACGTGCCCAGCTGGAAGAGATTGCCAAGACCAAAGAGCCCGATCTGACAGCGGCCAGCATGGATGCAGCAGTTCGCACCATCGCCGGTACTGCACACCGTATGGGTCTGGAAACTGAGGGAGTTGAGTAATGGCCAAGTTTTCAAAACGTATGAAAGCCATCCGCGAAAAAGTGGATGCTAACAAAATGTACCCAATCGATGAAGCACTGAACATGCTTAAAGAGCTGTCGGGTGTTAAATTTAGCGAGTCGATCGATATCAGTGTAAACCTGGGTATAGATCCTCGTAAATCAGACCAGGTTGTTCGTGGTTCTACCGTATTGCCTAAGGGTGCAGGTAAGACTGTACGTGTCGCTGTATTCACACAGGGCGAGAATGCCGAAGCTGCAAAAGCGGCCGGTGCTGATGAAGTGGGTATGGATGAGCTGGCAGAGCAGATGAAAAAGGGCGATCTCAATTTCGACGTTGTCATCGCTTCACCTGACGCAATGCGTGTTGTTGGTACACTGGGTCAGATCCTGGGTCCGCGTGGCCTGATGCCTAATCCAAAAGTGGGTACGGTGACACCTGATGTGGCTACGGCTGTAAAAAATGCCAAGGGTGGCCAGGCGCGTTTCCGTGCAGACAAGGGCGGTATCATTCATGCTGCAGTCGGTACCGTTAAATTTGACGTGGCTGATCTTAAAGAGAATATTACAGCTTTGCTGGCCGATCTTAAAAAGGCCAAGCCAACTGCTGCCAAGGGCGTTTACATGAGGAAGATCACGGTATCTTCAACCATGGGTCCGGGTGTTGTGGTTGATCAGAGCAGTCTGGATATCTAGTATATCTTTGAAAATTTTTGACTAGCCGAGTATTCGGTGTCGTCAAAGACCGTGGGAGCGAAAGCTTAATTGATTTCACTGAAATCGTCTCACGCAGATGGTGAGTCCTTAACAGGCACACCGCAGGTGGTTGGTTAGCTGTTCGCAGTTGACTGGCTGAAGTACTTGGCTGGACATGGCTATTTAAATTCGTATGTGAAAACATGCGGCAGTCATGCTCCAACCTAAAATAGGAGTAACACACATGCCTCTTAATCTTGAAGACAAGAAAAGTATTGTTACTGAGGTAAGTGCGGTTGCTGCTGATGCGCATTCAGCTATTGCGGCTGAATACCATGGCCTGACTGTGGGTGATATGACTGAACTACGCGTTAAGGCGCGTGACAGTGGTGTTTACCTGCGTGTAGTCAAGAACACATTGGCGCGTCGAGCTCTGGAAGGTACTGAATTTGAATGCATGAAAGACGGTCTGGTGGGTCCACTGGTACTGGCTTTCTCGCAGGAAGATCCCGGTTCCGCTGCACGTCTGATTAAAGACTTTGCAAAAGAGCACGGCAAACTGGTTCCCAAACTGGTATCTGTTGGTGGTGAGTTACTCGCCGCTGGTGATATCGATCGTTTGGCCAGCATGCCTACACGTGATCAGGCAATCAGCATGTTGATGGCAGTGATGAAAGCGCCCGTCGAAAAACTTGCTCGTACTCTTAATGAAGTACCTGGCAAGCTGGTTCGTACGGTGGCAGCAGTTCGCGATCAGAAACAGGCATAAGCACAAACACTCAGATAAGTGTTTTACGATTTTTAAGTTTAATTTTGGAGAATAACCATGGCTGTATCTAAAGACGATATCCTGGAAACTATTTCTAACATGTCAGTAATGGAAGTTGTTGACTTAATTGAAGCAATGGAAGAAAAATTCGGCGTTTCTGCTGCTGCTGCTGTAGCTGCTGCACCTGTTGCCGCTGCTGCTGGTGAAGCTGCTGCAGAAAAAGACGAGTTTGACGTTGTAATGACTAGCTTCGGTGATAACAAAGTTGCTGTTATCAAAGCAGTACGTGGCATCACTGGTGCTGGCCTGAAAGAAGCAAAAGATATGGTAGAAGGCGCGCCTGTTACTATTAAAGAAGGTGCTTCTAAAGCGGAAGCTGAAGATGTTAAAAAACAGCTTGAAGAAGCTGGCGCTCAGGTCGACCTTAAATAAGACGATTTGTTTGCAAGGTGATATTCTTATTGCCTGGGGTAAGGCTGGTGACTTTTGTCACCGGCCTTTTCCTGTTTATGCCTTATAAGCTGTAGTAGGCTGCTGAAAAATATTTTTTAATAGCTGTTTTTCAACAACCTGTTAGGTTGAAAGTGTGCTTTTTTAGACGCTCTTTTTGAATAAAGCTCATAGCATGAGCTGGTAAACATGCTATCCGTGACACTGACAATGTGAGGAATACCGATGGACTATACTTTTACCGAGAAAAAACGTATCCGCAAGGATTTCGGTAAACGCCCCCCGATTCTCGATGTGCCTTTTTTGCTATCTATGCAGATCAATTCCTACCGGAGTTTTTTGCAGGAAGACAAAAAAGAAAAAAATCGTGATGCAACTGGTTTACATGGTGCTTTTGGTTCCGTTTTCCCGATAGTTAGTTATTCGGGACATGTGCAGCTTGAGTATGTTAACTACCGTTTGGGCACGCCTGTATTTGATGTTAAAGAATGTCAGTTACGTGGTATGACCTACGCTGCACCCCTGCGCGTTACTATGCGCCTGACGATCTTTGATAAGGACCTGTTTCCTAAAACAAAAGTAATCAAGGAATCGAAGGAGCAGGAAGTTTACATGGGTGAGCTTCCATTAATGACGGATACCGGTACCTTCGTTATCAATGGTACTGAACGTGTTATCGTTTCCCAGTTACATCGTTCGCCTGGCGTGTTCTTTGATCACGACAAGGGTAAAACGCATAGCTCGGGCAAGCTTTTGTATTCTGCTCGTGTAATTCCTTACCGTGGCTCATGGCTCGATTTTGAATTTGATCCCAAAGATTCAGTATTTGTACGTATCGATCGTCGTCGTAAATTGCCGGCAACAATCCTGCTGCGTGCACTGGGTTATGAGGCGAATGAGATCCTCGATATCTTCTTCGATAAGATCGAGTGCAAGATCGTTAAAGATGGTATTGAAATCCCATTAATCCCAGAGCGTCTTCGCGGTGAGACCACCAGCTTTGATATCAAGGCGGGCAAAGAGGTCATCGTTGAGGCCGGGCGTCGTATTACGATGCGTCACATTAAGGCGCTGGAGGCTGCGAAGATCAAGAAGCTGGTTGCGCCTCATGAATTCATGAATGAGAAGGTTCTCGCACATGACCTTATTGATGAGTCGACTGGTGAGATCATTGCTGCAGCCAATACCGTGCTCAGCGAGGAGTTGCTGGAGCGGATTATCGAAGCCAAGATTAAGAATTTCGATATTCTATACACCAATGAGCTGGATACGGGTGCCTATATTTCGAATACCTTGTCGATTGATCCAACAGCATCACAGCTCGAGGCGCAGGTTGAAATTTATCGCATGATGCGTCCTGGTGAGCCACCAACCAAGGATGCTGCTGAAAACCTGTTTAAGAATCTATTCTTCTCTGATGATCGCTACGATCTTTCGGGTGTGGGTCGAATGAAATTCAACCTGCGCCTGCGCCGCGATGAATCGACCGGCCTGGGTATCCTGTTTGATGGCAAGTACTTCTCACAGAGTAAATCTGACGAGGCGAAAAAACTTTGCGAAGAGCTGGGTGATTCATCCGATATCGTTGATGTACTGAAACAGCTGATTGCGATTCGTAACGGCAAAGATATCGTAGATGATATCGATCATCTGGGTAATCGTCGTATTCGTTGTGTTGGCGAGATGGCGGAAAATGTGTTCCGTGTTGGCCTGGTTCGTGTCGAGCGTGCAGTTAAAGAGCGCTTGTCGATGGCTGAATCTGAAGGCCTCATGCCACAGGAACTGATCAATGCGAAGCCTGTATCTGCAGCGATCAAAGAATTCTTTGGCTCCAGCCAGCTATCGCAGTTTATGGACCAGAATAATCCGCTGTCAGAGGTCACGCATAAGCGTCGTGTATCTGCATTGGGACCAGGTGGTTTGACACGTGAGCGCGCAGGCTTCGAAGTGCGTGACGTGCATCCTACACATTACGGTCGTGTATGTCCTATCGAGACCCCTGAGGGTCCAAACATCGGTCTGATCAATTCATTGTCCGTGTATGCGCGTACCAATGAATACGGTTTCCTTGAAACGCCTTACCGTAAGGTAGTGAATGGTAAAGCGACGGCTGATATTGAATACCTGTCTGCTATCGAAGAAAGTGATTTTGTTATCGCCCAGGCCAATGCAGACCTTGATGATAAGGGCAAACTGGTACAGGAGCTGGTCTCCTGTCGCCATAAAAATGAATTTGCATTATCAACACCTGATCGTGTGCAGTATATGGATGTATCGCCAAAACAGATTGTATCTGTTGCGGCCTCAATCATTCCATTCCTCGAGCACGATGATGCTAACCGTGCATTGATGGGTTCAAACATGCAGCGCCAGGCTGTACCGACACTACGTGCTGATAAGCCGTTGGTGGGTACAGGTATGGAACGTACAGTTGCCATGGATTCAGGTGCGGCCATGGTTGCGCGACGTGGTGGTGTGGTTGATTCGGTCGATGCGGGTCGTGTTGTTGTCCGTGCCAATGATGATGAAGCGGCAGACGGTAAGACCGGTGTTGATATCTATACACTGACCAAGTACACGCGTTCTAACCAGAACACCTGTATTAACCAGCGTCCACTGGTTATGCCCGGCGATGTAATCGCTCGCGGCGATGTCCTTGCAGATGGTCCATCTACTGATCTAGGTGAGCTGGCACTGGGCCAGAATATGCGCGTAGCCTTCATGCCCTGGAATGGATACAACTTCGAAGATTCTATTTTGATTTCCGAACGCGTGGTTGAAGAAGATCGCTACACCACGATCCATATCGAAGAGCTGACCTGTGTTGCCCGTGATACCAAGCTGGGCTCAGAGGAAATCACTGCCGATATTCCTAATGTGAGCGAAGGCCTGCTGTCCAAGCTGGATGAGTCAGGTATCGTTTATGTGGGCGCGGAAGTCAGCGGTAACGACATCCTTGTCGGCAAGGTTACACCCAAGGGTGAAACCCAGTTAACACCAGAAGAAAAACTGCTGCGTGCCATCTTTGGTGAAAAGGCGTCTGACGTAAAAGATTCATCACTGCGTGTACCTTCAAGCAAGGTCGGTACAGTTATTGGTGTCCAGGTCTTTACCCGTGATGGTGTCGACAAAGACAAGCGTGCAATAGAAATTGAAGAAGAGCAGATTGCAGAGGCGCGACAGGATGTTGATGACCAGTGGCGAATCCTGAAAAAGGATCTCTATGCACGTGCTGAGAAGCTGATGCTGGATCAGGTCGCTGCGGGTGGTCCTGCCGGCCTGAAATCGGGCGCGAAGATTACCCAGGAATACCTGGACTCGCTTGAAAAAGATAAGTTGTTTGAAATTCGCCTGAAGGCAGAAGATGCCAATGCACAGCTGGAAATCCTCGCCAAGCAGTTGAAAGAGCAGCGTAAGTTGCTGGATGAATTGTTTGAAGAGAAGAAAGGCAAGATCGTTGCAGGTGATGACCTGGCGCCGGGTGTATTGAAAATGGTCAAGGTCTACCTGGCGATCAAGCGTCGCATGCAGCCGGGTGACAAGATGGCGGGACGCCACGGTAACAAGGGTGTGGTCTCAATGATCGTACCGGTTGAAGATATGCCCTATGACGAGAATGGCGTACCGGTTGATATCGTACTGAATCCACTGGGTGTACCGTCGCGTATGAACGTGGGTCAGATCCTCGAGACCCACCTGGGCTGGGCGGCACAGGGCCTGGGTATAAAGATTGGCAAGATGATTGATGAGCAGCAGAAAGTCACTGACATCCGCAGCTTCCTTGACAAGATTTATAACCATAACCAGAAGAAAGTGGATCTGAAGAAATTCTCTGACGACGAACTGATGGCCATGGCCGGTAACCTGCGTAAAGGTGTACCGATGGCAACGCCAGTATTTGATGGCGCAGATGAGTCAGAAATCCACCATATGCTGGAACTGGCTGACCTGCCAACCTCGGGTCAGACTACCTTGTATAATGGTCGTACCGGTGAAGCCTTCGATCGCCCGATTACTGTGGGCGTCATGTACGTGCTGAAACTTAACCATCTGGTCGATGACAAGATGCATGCACGTTCAACCGGTCCTTACAGCCTGGTAACGCAGCAACCGTTGGGTGGTAAAGCACAGTTTGGTGGACAGCGCTTCGGTGAGATGGAAGTCTGGGCACTGGAGGCTTATGGTGCCGCTTACACCCTGCAGGAAATGCTCACGGTTAAATCCGATGATGTCGCGGGTCGTAACAAGATGTACAAGAACATAGTTGATGGTGATCATCGTATGGAAGCGGGTATGCCGGAATCTTTCAATGTATTGCTGAAAGAAATTCGTGCATTGGCTATTAACATCGAACTGGAACAGGATGCCTGATAGGTATCAATAAACGTTGATCTATTAGGTATAAACTGAATTAGGAGACAAGGTCTTGAAAGATCTACTTAAGCTAATTAAACAGCAGGGTCCAAACGACGATTTTGATGCTATCCGTATTGGCCTGGCATCGCCTGACATGATTATGTCCTGGTCCTATGGTGAAGTTAAAAAACCGGAGACCATTAACTATCGTACGTTCAAGCCTGAACGTGACGGTCTGTTCTGTGCCAAAATTTTTGGCCCGGTAAAAGATTTTGAGTGTCTGTGTGGTAAATACAAACGCCTTAAGCACCGTGGTGTGGTTTGTGAGAAATGTGGTGTTGAAGTAACCCAGTCTAAAGTGCGTCGTGATCGTATGGGTCATATTGACCTGGCCTCACCCGTCGCCCATATCTGGTTCCTGAAATCACTGCCGTCACGTATCGGCCTGTTACTGGATATGACGCTGCGCGAAATCGAACGCATCCTTTACTTCGAGGCATTCGTCGTCATTGATCCAGGCCTGACCACGCTCGAGCGTGGCCAGTTACTGTCTGATGAGACCTACCTGGAAGCGATTGAAGAGCACGGTGATGAGTTCGATGCCCGTATGGGTGCCGAGGCCATCTATGAAATGCTGAGCAGCCTGGACCTGGAGCAGGAGTCACGCACGATCCGCGAGGAAATGGCGAACACCAATTCAGAAACCAAGCTGAAGCGTTACGGTAAGCGCCTGAAGTTGAATGAGTCATTCCTCGAGTCGGGCAACAAGCCTGAATGGATGATCATGACCGTGCTGCCGGTTTTACCACCGGATCTACGTCCACTGGTGCCGCTGGATGGTGGTCGTTTTGCGACCTCTGACCTGAATGATCTGTACCGTCGTGTCATCAACCGTAAT
>JAOUMO010000093.1 GCA_029881425.1 Gammaproteobacteria bacterium | reverse complement strand
CAATGATCGCCTTCCTGCTGTACTTCCTGCCACCGCTGGAAACCTGGAGCGCATGGGAAATTATCGACCGCATACCCTACCTGCTGGGATTTGTTAGCATCGCCATCCTGGTTTATTTCGGCAGCCTGCTGGGGTTTGGCTTCCGCCCCCGACAACTGCATCATTAAGCCACCGTGATGCTACGGCAAGCCCGCTTATTAGGGTATAATCCGCTTTTTTTAGCCAGTTAAAACGAAAACCATGGAACTCATCAGGGGCCTACACAACTTACGTGACAGACACAGAGCCTGTGCGCTAACCATTGGTAATTTCGATGGCGTGCACCTGGGGCACCAGGCCATTATCAAACGCCTGATTGAAAAAGCACGGGAACTGGATATTGATGCCTGTATAATGAGCTTCGAACCCCTGCCACAGGAATATTTTAATTCAGCAACGGCCCCCGAACGCCTCACCCGGCTACGTGAAAAATGGTGTGCACTGGAGACCACCGGCATTGACCAGTTCTTATGCATCAAATTTAACCACTGGCTGGCAGATTTGAACGCCGAGGATTTTATTAAACATATCCTGGTCGATGAACTGCATGTTAAATACCTGGTAGTGGGCGATGACTTTCGTTTTGGCAAGGGCCGTATCGGTGACTTTGACATGCTCAGGGCCGCCGGTGAAAAATACAATTTTGAAGTCGTCAATTCACACAGTCATTGTCTGGATGATGAGCGCATCAGCAGCACTATAATTCGCAGGGCACTGGCTGAGAATCGACTGGATTACGCCAACAGGATGCTGGGACGGACCTATCGCATTTGTGGTCGCGTGGCCCATGGCGACAAACGTGGCCGCACCATAGGCTTTCCTACGGCCAACATTAAGCTTCACCGCCATGCCACGCCATTAAGTGGCGTCTATGCTGTACGCATGATCGGCCTTAGTGATACCGCGATCAATGGTGTGGCCAACATTGGAAAACGGCCAACGGTAGATGGCCATAACCTGCAACTGGAAGTGCACCTATTTGATTTTGACAAAAGCATTTATGGCGAGCAGGTGTGTGTTGAATTTCTACATAAATTAAGGGACGAGCATCGCTTTGAATCTTTCGATGCCCTGAAAGACCAGATTATTAAAGATAGTGAACAGGCCAAAGATTTCTTTGCCCAACAAAACCAGACGGAAAAACAGTGAGCGATTACAAACCTACATTAAACCTGCCGGAAACCACCTTCCCCATGCGTGGTAATCTCGCACAACGCGAACCGGCCATGCTCAAACAGTGGCAACAAAACAATCTTTACCAGACAATCCGTGAAGCCTGCAAGGGTCGCCCATCATTCATCCTGCACGATGGCCCGCCCTATGCTAACGGTGACATCCACATCGGCCATGCGGTTAACAAGGTGTTAAAAGATATCATCATCAAGAGTAAGACCCTGGATGGTTTTGATGCACCCTATGTCCCTGGCTGGGACTGTCACGGCCTGCCTATCGAACTCAATGTAGAAAAGAAAGTCGGCAAGCCCGGCGTCAAGGTCGATGCCAAAACATTCCGCGATAAATGCCGTGACTATGCACTGACACAGGTCAATGGCCAGCGCGAAGACTTCAAACGCCTCGGCGTACTGGGTGACTGGGACAAACCTTACCTCACCATGGATTTTAAATTTGAAGCCAACATCGTGCGCACCCTCGGCAAAATTATCAACAAGGGCCATTTGCACAAGGGCAGTAAACCAGTCCACTGGTGCCTGGACTGTGGCTCTGCGCTGGCAGAAGCTGAAGTGGAATACTATGACAAGACATCCCATGCCATCGACGTTGCCTTCACGCTAATCGATCCGGCAAGTGTATTCACGGCCTGCGATGCCAATGCCAATGATAATCCTGTTGCCGTGGTTATCTGGACCACGACCCCCTGGACGCTACCCGCTAACATGGCCGTCTCACTGCACCCGGAACTCGACTATGTACTGGTAAAGGCCAATACCAGCATGGGGCCAGTCAACCTGTTACTGGCCGAAGCATTGCATCAACAGGCACTGGAACGTTACGAGGCCGAAGACTTTAAAATTATCGGTCGCTGTAAGGGTCAGGCCCTTGAGCACCAGTTACTGCAACATCCCTTTTATTCACGCCAGGTGCCGATCATTCTTGGTGATCATGTCACTACAGAAGCAGGCACAGGTGCGGTACATACGGCACCGGGTCACGGCCAGGATGACTTTATTGTTGGCCAGAAATACGGCCTCGAAGTATACAACCCCGTAGGTGGTAACGGCGTATTCCTGCCGGACACAGAATTATTTGCCGGCCAGCATGTCAACAAGGTTAATGACGAAATCATAAAAGTCCTGGAAGAAAACAGGGCGCTCTTAAAACATAAAAAACTGTCACATAGCTACCCCCATTGCTGGCGTCACAAGACTCCAATTATTTTCCGCGCTACCCCCCAATGGTTTATCAGTATGCACCAGAAGGGCCTGCGCGATTCGGCCATGAAAGCCATCAATGAAACACGGTGGATGCCCGACTGGGGCAAGGCCCGCATTGAAGGCATGGTAGAAAATCGTCCGGACTGGTGCATCTCACGTCAACGCACATGGGGCGTACCCATTACCCTGTTTGTACATAAGGAAACCGGCGAGCTTCATCCCGACACTGCAGCCATTATTGAAAAGGTTGCACAGGCGATTGAAAAAGAGGGCGTCAACGCCTGGTTTGAAATGGATGCCTCGACAATCATCAAAGATGCCGACGACTATGACAAGGCCACCGACACGCTTGACGTCTGGTTTGACTCCGGCGTCACCCATGCCTGTGTACTGGAGCAGCGCGAAGAATTACAACTACCGGCCGACCTCTACCTTGAAGGCTCAGACCAGCACCGTGGATGGTTCCAGTCATCTTTACTGACATCAGTTGCGGTGCGCGACACCGCACCCTACAAATCCGTACTCACGCATGGCTTTACGGTGGATGCGCAGGGCAAAAAAATGTCGAAGTCCGTGGGCAATGTGGTACAGCCCCAAAAGATATGCAACACACTGGGTGCCGATATTCTTCGCCTCTGGGTTGCATCCACCGACTACAGCGCGGAGATGACCGTCTCCGACGAAATACTCAAACGCATGTCGGACTCTTATCGTCGCATCCGAAATACTGCACGCTTCCTGCTGGCCAACCTGAACGGTTTTAATCCTGCAACCGATATGCTGCCCGCCAATGAAATGCTGGCCCTGGATCGCTGGGCGGTGGCACAAACACTGCACCTACAGCAACAGGTTATCGAGGCCTATAACCAGTACAACTTCCATTTGATTTACCAGAAGCTCCATAACTTCTGCGCCGTTGAAATGGGCAGCTTCTATCTCGACATCATTAAAGACAGGCAATACACCACCAACAAAACCAGTATTGCGCGTCGTTCGGCACAAACCGCGATGTACCATATCACCGAGGCCATGACACGCCTGCTTGCCCCCATTCTCAGCTTTACTGCCGAGGAAATATGGGAGGCCATGCCCGGCGAGCACAGTGCCACTGTTTTCACTGCAACCTGGTATGACAAGCTGTTTGACCTGGATGATAACGAAGCCATGAATTTCAGTTTCTGGTCACAGGCCCATGAAACGCGCGCCCTTGTCAGCAAACAGCTCGAACAATTACGTGCCGATGGAAAAATTGGTTCTTCACTGGATGCGGAAATCCATCTCTACTGCAGCGACAAAATTTTAAATATTTTGCAGCAACTGGATGATGAGTTGCGCTTCGTGCTAATCACGTCCGAGGCACGACTACATCAACTTGCCGACGCAGACCCTGCCGCAATACAACACACGCTAGAAAGCGGCGAGAAAATTGCCATTGTCGCAACAGCATCCAGCCACACCAAGTGTGTTCGCTGCTGGCACCATCGCGAAGACGTAGGCCAGCATGCTGATCACCGCGAGCTCTGTGGTCGCTGCATAGACAATGTCGTCGGTGACGGTGAAATACGTAAACATGCCTGACTCTAAAACCAATAGCTTTAAGCAATGGCTATGGATCAGTTTACTGGTGGTCATACTTGACCAGGCCACCAAACTGATTGCGGAGACTTACCTGAATTTCCAGGTACCGGTCAGCGTCATGCCGATGTTTAATTTCACTCTGGTTTACAACCAGGGTGCAGCCTTTAGTTTTTTAAGTGATGCAGGCGGCTGGCAACGCTGGTTTTTTATCGGCCTGTCATCTGTTATCAGCATTGTACTAATTGTCTGGCTCAATAAACTTAAGCAACACCAGAAACTACTTACAGTGTCCATCGCCTTAATACTCGGTGGTGCCATTGGTAATTTAATCGATCGCAGTATTTATGGCCACGTGATCGACTTTATCGATGTCTATTATCAACAGCATCACTGGCCAGCCTTTAACATCGCAGACTCCGCCATTTCTATTGGCGCCGTTTTATTAATTATTGATAGCTTTAAAAACACACATGAATAAAATTCAACCTGACAGCATTATTACCCTTCACTACCAGCTTTTACTGGATGACGACACCGAGGTCGAAACCAGTTATGACGATGAGCCGGTTGAATTTGAACTGGGCGATGGCTCACTTACTGATGGCATGGAGCAGGCGCTGATGGACAAAACCGTCGGCGATAAAATTGCTGTCTCTCTTTCGCCGGAACAGGCCTATGGCTATCCTGACAGGGACAAGATACATGACATGCCACTGTCTGATTTTCCTGCAGACCTGCAACCTGAAGCGGGACAGGTAATAGCCTTCGACGGTCCCGGTGATGAAGAAATTGTTGGCACCATTATCTCGATCAAGGGCAAACAGGTTTCTGTTGACTTCAGCCATCCCCTGGCCGGTCGCACACTGCAATTTAATGCCGAAATTATTAAGGTTGACAATCCGGAATAGCCATGGAAATTATACTCGCCAACCCCCGCGGTTTTTGTGCCGGCGTTGATCGCGCTATTGAAATCGTTGAGCGCGCGCTTGAAATATTTGAACACCCTATTTATGTACGGCACGAAGTAGTTCACAACACCTATGTTGTTAACTGCCTGAAAAGCAAGGGCGCTATATTTGTCGAAGAACTGGATGAGATTCCCGACGATGCAACCGTTATTTTTAGTGCCCATGGCGTCTCCAAGGCAGTACAACAGGAAGCGGCTGACAGGCAATTGAAAATATTTGATGCCACCTGCCCACTGGTAACCAAGGTACACCTTGAGGTTGCGCGACATGCCATGCATGCGGACGAGGTCATCTTAATTGGACATGAGGGGCACCCCGAAGTTGAAGGCACACTAGGGCAGTTTGACACCACTTCTGGCGGCCACATTTACCTGGTAGAAACCGAGGATGATGTTGCCTCACTCAAAATTGACGAATCAAAACCACTGGCCTATGTTACCCAGACCACCTTATCGGTTGATGACACACACAATATTATTGCTGCCTTACAAAAACGCTTCCCCCACATCCAGGGGCCACGCAAGGATGACATCTGTTACGCCACACAAAACCGCCAGGATTCAGTAAAAGCCTTATCCAGCGAATGCGAACTGGTGCTAGTTGTCGGCTCGCCAAATAGCTCTAACTCAAACCGCCTCAGGGAGCTTGCAGACAAACAACAGGTAAAGGCCTTCCTGATCGACAATGCCGAACAGATGGACAGGGACTGGTTTAAGGATATAGACAGGGTAGGCATTACTGCCGGCGCATCTGCACCGGAAATACTGGTGAATGCCGTTGTTGAGCAACTACAGGCATGGTTTGGAGCCACTCTCAGTGAAGACAGTGGCCCCAGGGAACAGATTGTTTTCCAGTTACCGAAAGAGCTACGTTAAGCCTTACCAGCAGCCCGCAGGCCCTTTACTACCCGCCTGGTTAATTGTCATTGTTGTGCAGCTTGCACCTACCTGGTTTGTTCCACCGGTTGCGGTAATAACGAAACCATTCACATCACCCGTTGCTGTCATGGTACAAATTTCGTGGGGCGATTGATGTGTTCCCGCACCCATCAAGGTCACTATATCAGGCGCATAGGTATTTTTCTGTAAATAATATCGCTCCTGCAAATCTGAAACCTGTAGTAAGGCTGCATGGCAATCAGAACGGTTAGTTTTCCTCACATGATCCTGATAGCTGGGATACGCAACTGATACGAGTATGCCAATTATCGCTATCACAATCATCAACTCCATCAGGGTAAAGCCTTTCTGCTTCAACATCATCTGTTTATCTCTCTTAATTTTAGTAACATATACCATAGGCTTATTCCTCGAACCAGTAAACCCGCTTGTGCGTACCCGCATCCTCGGCTCTATCACACTCGGTACCCACGCAAATAGCAGCGCCACCTGATGGGATAATCAATGTTGGATCGGCAGGTATGCCGCTACGTGTCAGGGTTTTTCTCCTGTCCTCCCTGGTCAGGTCATCCTCACTCGCATTCACCGTGAGGTCATAATTCTCAACCGGCGTACCATTCTCCACACTAATGTGATACAGGTAACCCGTGCCCTCATTCGGCCCACAGTCTAGAGATGGTACCGACGGATCCGCTGGTTCATAGCTAGCAAAAAACGCATCGCCGGAAAATATCAATGGCTTAGTCAAACCCTTCTCACCTTTAGCCAGGTCAAAATTAATATACCAGCCATTGGATCCCTGTAGCGCAGTTAATGAGTCCGTACGCTGTGTAACTGATCCCTGACCTATTAAGTTATCTGTTGTATCAAACAACTCCTGGGTTGAATCATTAACGGTGATTGTAGTATACGTTGCTGGCTTACCAAATACGGGCAAATCACGAATCATAAATACTCTATCCTGCACCGTTGTATTCAATGGATGCGAACGGTTGCCCGATGTTATCAATACCGATAAGTATGATGCATCATAAATATCCTTAAGAATTGCAACATCTGGTGGATAGTAAAAGCGACGATTTGATACTGCTGTTGCATCCGCCAGATCCGCAATGCGACCTCCCGTAATAATATTATTAATATTAGCAGTACTTTCACCCGCATTATTATCTATATCTAAACGCCACAGCTGACCACCCATATCACCCACATAAAGATGATCAACATAACCATCACCCGATGCATCGGCTGCTGCAATATCGGAAGGTATACTGTAGATCATATTTGCATCTGTAAGGTTGGCACCAGCATCCGGACCCATCCGCCACAATAGTGCACCGGTTGTCGCATTAATAATGTATATCCCCCTACCCATATTATCAGCACTTCTAGTTGTAGCATTATCCTGATCAACATCATAGCCTGCGGCAAATATCAAAACCTGGACATCGCTGCCATCCAGGCGAATTTTTCTCAACTGTGGTGTCGACCAGGTCTGGCCCAGCTCAGTGAAATCACCCAAGCCTGGATTACCTGCCGCATCCAGGCCACCATAAATCGTCCAGAGTACTTCTGGTGCATCAGGATTGGTTACATCCATAGCATAATAATTACGTCCACCACGACGCATACCAAAATAAATAATAACCCGGTCACCTGCTTCAATTATGCCATCCTTGTCTACATCGTTAATCCATGAGGTAACTGTGCCATCGAGGCCATAGTGCTTGTTACCATTAGTATTGACAAAAATTGTATTTAAATCAGACAGTAGCTCCTTCGGTATAAAGGCAAATTTTTCTTTACCTGCAGTTGTGACCGAGCTACGTGTATCGAATGCATGCAAATAGCCATCATTGGTTGCCGCATAGGCCACGATATAAGGATCAGTGGTTTCGCCATCTGCATATTCCACTAACGCAGGCTGCGCATGAAGGGGGTCACCCATAATGCGCCTGGCATCTGTCGAATCACCATCACCATCGTCATCAGTAACATCAACACCCCGCGCCCAGTTAATTAAATTGGTTTTATCAACACCGGTTACACCCATTATCGCATCTGTCAGATTAACATTCGTATCTTCTATTCGGTTACCCGTCGCTGTCAGGACATTTGAAACCAGGTTAGTGTAAACCTTTCGACTGGTCGCCAGGGTAGCACCCGTAAATAGTTTACCGGCTGCCCCACCGACTTCCGTTTGACTTCCATCCGGTGCATCTGCCGCAGATGTCCAGTAACTTTGTGCACTAGCAGCAAAGAAACCAGTACTGGGATCAATGGCAGGATTGTTATTCACATCGACAATCTCTGGTACGCCTGCGCCATCAAATCTCAGCTTAAAGCGTTTAAAGTTGCCATCCCAATGCGGTCTATTTGAAGGCTTAAATAACGTAAAATATAAATCGGCACGATGTGTAGTCCTGTTATAGGCATTTACAGATACAGCCGGTGAGGCGAAGGTCGTATCTATGTCCTTTATCTCTTCAATTAGATCTATCAGCACCTGCAACAGATCATTTGCATCCGCTACAGGCTTATAACCATCAGGACCAGCACCTTGATGACCTGCATCGGTTAACAGGGCACTATCAATATCAAAACCAACCGTATAGGTTGAAATTTTTACATCCTGCGCAATTACACCTGTAAGCTCTGCATTTGCCGGACTGCCGTAAACACCATCATTTAAGGCAACATCGACACCAACCTCATTCATATATTTAGTTAAATCATCCAGGCACATACCATTGGTAGAACCATAGGTATCAAAACAACCTGTAGTACCATCTGTTCCCAGAAAACCTGGCAATGCTTCTACACGCGCATTCGCATCAGTGTCACCATAAGGCTGGCCATCGGATAACAAAATAATAAACTGGCGCTCACAATCCGCGGCATTCTGATCAACCGGACTTTTATATTTAGTAGTACTGCCATCGGTAAGCGTCGTAGTACCTTCTATTGCGTCAGCACCCAGGCCGCCATACACTGGCGCTTCACCCTTGAAATAGAGCATGGCCTCATACAGAACCTCTGTTAACGGCGTATAACCATCTGCATTCCAGTTTTTCATCGTGTTCAGCATATCCTGG
>JAOUMO010000246.1 GCA_029881425.1 Gammaproteobacteria bacterium | reverse complement strand
AAGCCAGTAGTAACAGCTGGTAGAGATTGAAAAAGTTAGTGCTTTCAATCGCCGGCCGTTTGGCCTTGGTGCGCAGTGCCAGTAACCAGATCACGATTAGTAAACCGGCGGCTGGCGCGGAGGCGCTCAGGCCGATGCCCAGCAGTATCCACTGGCTCACGCTCAGCGGCATGTCGCTAATCCGGCTGAGGCCGATGGCGATGCCGATGATGACAAAAAACACGCCCCAGAATAAAACTGCGGGGCCTAATGTCGGGCCGCCGGCAAATAATACCCAGCGCTGCAGGCCCGGCTGCAGGCTGATTTTGGCATTGACGCTGGCGGTGCCCAAATCTACATCCGTGGTTTTAAATACACCGGTGCTGATGCCGCGGGGTTCACGCCAGTCAATCACTACGTTCTGTGCACCGGGGCTAATCGGCAGGGTAAGGGTGTTTTCGTTTAAACGCACCGGGATATTTTCATGATCAATTTTCACGCTCATTAATTCACTGTCGGCAGGTATGTGAATGTCGTGCTGGCCACCGAGGCTGCTGCGTAAATTAAAACTTAACTTTGCCGTGGTCAGTGATTCGCCGGGGGTCAGGGTCAGCTGGCTGTCATCGATGGTTTTGGTGCTGCCCTTCACACCCTGAGGCCGGCTGATGTTGATACTCACACTTTCACCGGGCCAGGGCTGCCATTCCGGTTGCCAGTGCTGGCCCTGACGCTGGTGATAAATCACCGGGATGCCCTCATAATTAATGTGCCACATCGCGCTGCTATTGAGCTGCCAGATTTCATTGAAGTCTGATGTGGCGCTGGCGGTTAATGTCAGCGCCTCAGATTTGGGCAGGGTGGAATGCCAGCGTATCGATTGGGTGGTTTTGTTTAAGGTGATGACCGCTGCATTATCTTTTACGGTAATGCCATCGGTGATCACCGATTCACCGGCCAGCAAGGGGATGCGTAACACACCGGGCAGGGCGTTGCCGGAGATTAACTGCACCTCGGTGGTCACTGACCAGTCCAGTCCCAGTTCTATGTAACGGGTGACTTCGGCGAACAGCGGAATGTCGTTGTTCATCAACAGGGTGTCGGCAGATTTCTCGCTGCTGGCAATGCGATGAAAACCGAGTGACTGCGACTGTTTAATTTGCTCGCCGGTGATCTCCGCCGACCAGCCTTTGAGATCGTAACGGATGTGTTGCGGCTTTAACTGGAAGTCGATTTTCAGTTCGGATAAATGTGCGACCGAACCTTTCATCTCCAGTGTGTGTACGCCTTTTTTCATCAGCAACCATAAGGTTTGATCGGCCTGGCGAAACAAACTCTCGGCGTGTTTCAAATCAACCATCACTGATGACGGTACCCAGCTGCTGATCGGCACCGGCAAGGGAAAGGCCACATCTTCAGTGGCGTGCGCTTTGGCGGTGAGCGTGAGGCTGTCGCCTGAAAGCTGGATGGTTAATGATTCGATGTTGGCACACTGCGGCAAACACTCCGCAGGTTTGAGCAAATGCTGCTGCAACTCGTTGAGTAACTCTTTGGAGGGGTACTCGGCGTGCGAATCACCGCTATAGAAGGCGAACACGATGGGCAGCAGCAAGGCGGTGCTGAGGGCGCGTGCGGGTAAATAACTGGTCAGATTTTTCCAGTTGCCGGTCGCCTGATCAAACAGACGCCAGATCAATAAAGCCACTAACAAAATGCGCAGGACGTTGAGGGTTCGATGTACTGCGGGCGAGACGATGGTGAGTTCGATGTTCTGATTCATCTGCACCGGGCCATCCCACTGGATGGCATAACTGTGCCAGCGCCAGTTGGGCAAGCCCGGCCCGGTCTGGATCATCGCATCGGGATCGACCATGACCACCTGCGGTGCTTTTTGTTTCATGACGCGAGCGGGTGATGAAGACAGGTAACTGTCTTCATAGCTCTTGCTTTCGCTTTCCATGGCAGCCAAGGGCATGGCGCGTTCCTGCAGCATGAATTCATCAGTTTCCGCTACGGGCTGGTGCCGCATTTGTGGTGGGGCATACTCATGCGGTTCGAGTTGCGGATAGATCGCGGTGCGCGCCTGATCGATGATAAAAATGAGGCTCGACAGGATTAACAAAAGCATCACCAGGTTTCGGTACAGCGTGAGTGCCTTTAACAATCGGCCTGCACTCAGCATTTTTATGATGGCGATGGTAATGATCAGGTTCAGCCAGATCATCTGTGGCGCGTCGAATTCATGCCAGCTCAGGCCCAGTGTCGCCAGCGCTACCAGCCCCCAGCCGATGCCCCATAAACGGTAACAGGCCATGGCGGTGATCAGCACCAAAAACAGGTCGAGCAAGGTCCAGCGATTTAGCCAGGC
>JAOUMO010000247.1 GCA_029881425.1 Gammaproteobacteria bacterium | reverse complement strand
GGCCAGGTGCTAACGGCTTCACCCGTATACCCGGCCACATGGCGGATTGCCGATGGGCTATTTATTTTTCATCCCAGTAGGGTGTCTTGATGCCGTCACCGAGATCGGCGGCAATTAAGCGCCCCCGGACCTCCAGCAGTTGTTCTATTAGCGCCGGTTCTGCCTTTTCATAGGCCTCGGCATCCGGCACACGTTTCACCACCACGCCGAGTAGCTCGGTAATCGCATTACCAATCGAGTTCTGGCTAATGGTGACAATTAAGTCACCGTCATCATTGCGATAAATCAGTTGTTTGAACGCGGGCTGCCAGCGGATCGAGTTGGCATACTTTGCATCCACGATGCACTGGTCGCGTACAATCTTGGCGGTGCTGAGAAAACTGTTATTGAATAATAATTTAGATTCCACCTGCTCCGGAAAATAGACATTCTTCGGCATCGGCGCATTGCGTGTGGACACCTGGGAGAAAAAGGTACGATAAAAGTCGATGAAGCCCTTTAATATCTGGTCATACTCTTTCCAGAAGTGTATATCTTTTAAGGCCTCGACACCGCCCTGGATGCGCCAGCTGGGCAGGCCCTGCGGGTAACCGGTTAACTCGATGCGTGACGAGCCACGGCTCGCCAGTTTGAGGATTTTAAATTCAAGCGAGGCAAAAAACTCGCTGTAGACATCACGCATACCGGACTGGAATAAACTGTGCTGGCCGCCATCGGTGAGATTGGGGTTATCGGGGTCGGCAAACTCGGCACTAGCCAGCTGCTGGTTATCAAATACAATAAAATGGTTGTGTAGCATGCGGATGCTGGGTACGCCGGGCGAGGTCAGCGACCAGGTCGCATCCAGGCTGGCTTCACCCGCAAGTACCAGGTGCTCCGCCGGATCAGGGTATCTTTCCAGCATGTACTCGATAATGACCTGGTTCATCCGGTTCCACACATGCTTGGTATTTTCAGGGACCTGGGTGCGTCGCACCGGGCGACCCAGAGGGTCAAGAATACATTTCGAGGTATTGTAGATAATCGAGGCATCAAACACATTGCTGTGGCCCAGCGCCTTTCGGTAGAACAGCAGGTTTTCAGGATTAACCAGCAGGCCATTATTGTGTGCCAGGTCATTCAGGTTTTCAGTACTGTTAAAGAATTCATTAGGCGCCATACCCTCGGGCACATCCAGTGGGATGGGTCGAAATGGCGTGGTAATTACTCTTGCTCCAGACTGCATGGATGTCTCCCTCTGAGGACCTGTTTTATAAAACAGCCCAGAATATAGCATGCGGGGAAATATGGATTGACCAAGATCTATTAATACCGATATAAATCAGGCACGTCCGGCTCGCGGGGCAGCCGGGGAGAGGGCCTATAATAGGTGGACTTATGCTGGGGCGGTGTTTATCCTTTGGGTCATTACAGGCCCGGCAATGGAGAAATCAATGTCTGAAACAGGCATCAAACAACTACAGCAGCGTATACGCGATTTTGCCGATGCACGTGACTGGGACCAGTTCCACTCGCCGAAGAACCTGTCGATGGCATTGATTGCCGAGGCCGCCGAACTGGTCGAGCATTTCCAGTGGCTCACCGAAGAACAGAGCCGTGACCTGCCTGAAAAAACACGGACCGGGGTGAAACACGAAATGGCAGATATTTTTGTCTACCTGTTGCGCCTGGCGGACAAACTCGATATTGACCTGCTGGAAGTCGCCGAACAGAAAATCCAGCTCAACGAAGAAAAATACCCTGCTGATAAGGTGCGCGGCAGTGCCAGAAAATATACCGATTATTAACGACGCTCTTTATGCTTAGCTATCGCCACGCCTTCCATGCCGGTAACCACGCCGATGTACTCAAACACAGTGTACTGATGCAGGTACTGGCCTACATGCAACAAAAAGATAAACCCTTTCTCTATGTCGATACCCATGCCGGCGCCGGTCTTTATGACCTGCAGGGTGACTGGGCGCGTAAGACCCGTGAATATGAAACCGGTATCGCGCAGATCTGGCAGGATGACGCCCTGCCAGAAGGACTGAAACACTATATCGAGTTGATTCGTTCACTCAATCCACAGCATAAATTAGTTCAATACCCCGGTTCCCCCTGGCTGGCACAGGCCGTATTGCGGCCGCAGGATAAGGCGCGCCTGTTCGAGCTGCACTCCACCGAATTTGACATATTGCAGCAGAATTTTGCGAGCGATAAAAATATCAAACTGGAACAGCGCGATGGCTTCAAGGGGCTAGCCGCAGTATTGCCACCGCCATCACGCCGTGCCGTGGTGCTGATCGATCCCTCCTATGAAATTAAAACCGATTACCAGGCCGTGGTCGAGGCCGTTAAGGCC
>JAOUMO010000005.1 GCA_029881425.1 Gammaproteobacteria bacterium | reverse complement strand
TGCATCAGCGTGCCAGCCGTGTTGGCGTGAAATTTATACAGCGAGGTACGCCACTGAAAATAGCCGTCACGATTCATTGGGTAATCACTGCGCGGGGATTTCCAGCGCTGGATATGTTGCGCACGGATGGCCAGTTTTACTTCATCATCGGCATTGGGTGAAAATCGCTCCAGCATGTCAGACATGCGGTGTGAATAGAGCAGCTCTTTGGGCCATTCTTTACCTTCGCAATCTGTAACTTTATTTGGGTCTTCGTTATTGGCGGCATCGATAAGCGCGATAGCTTGATCGAGGCGGCTTTGCTGTTGCGACATGGATTCTCTCCGGGGTTGAAAGGGGCTATTCTACAATATTTTTACAGTTGGGGATAAATATATGGAAATTCAATGGCCAGATCAATTTTAGGACGTGCCAGGCCTTATATATGCCTGAATAGATAGTGTGGATTATTTAACATGGATTACCGGGTTGGCCTGAACCACACCCGGTTGCTGTTCAGGCCAATACTGTCCCATAGTCTGAATTATTTCTTAATAGGGCGCTGCACCAGGTTCAGGTGTTTCCATGTCTTCAGGTGGTGTCATTAGATCCTTGCCCCGGTACGCCTGGAATTCAGCAAGGTTTATTTTTGCATCACCATTATTGTCTATCTGTTTAAAATTTCTGGCGATATCTTTATTAGCCCTGGCTTCATGTGAAGAAATATAACCGTTCGAGTCACGATCCATTTCTTCGAATGTCAGTAGGGCATCATTAGCAAAAATACTCGGAGAAAAAAACAGACAGGGGGACAGTGTCAATAATATTAATTTTCTATTCATGGCATTCTCCTCATTATGGGAAGTATTTACTGGAACAGACATCCAGAAGAATAATTTTTCTGGCCTGCATATGGGTAGTTATATTTCATAAATAACATGATTGTCTGAAAAATGATATTGATGCCTGTCAACAAATAACCTGTATTTCTATGTGCCTTGAAAGGCTATAAAATATATTGTGAGTTTGCTAATAGAACTGGATTATGATTATATTTTTGGTCGCTTATGTTTCACTAAGTATGGTAGATAAAGTCGTGTTCATTTTTACGTAATGGCTGCCTTTCCAGTAAACTTTTCCACAGTTTTTACATTGTTTGAAATCTTCATAATGTTGCCTGGTCATGGGGTGCAGTTGATGCTGAATACGCTTTTTGTCAATCCTACGTAATTGCCCATTACAGACAATACAGCGACTAAAGGGCTGGATCTTATGTTTTAACCTGAAGTGTAATACTATGTCCTTTAGTTGTGCTACAGCATCAGTCTCCCTGACAAAGTAACCGTGTTCAATCACTTTACGTTTTAATAAATTACGATCACGGGTCAGGCGTATTCGTCGTTCACAGGCGGAGATATGAGCCAGTTCTTCATCGTTAAAGTCATTTTTATAGGCTGTGTCCAGGCCGAGCATCCGTAGGTGTCTGGCGAGCTTGCCCAGGTGTGTATCCAGCACGAAGCTGAGGGTGCTTAGTGGGGAGGGTTGTGTTTTTGATATGGTTGAGATATCCAGCCGCTTAAAGGCCGGATAAATACTGATATGATCTTTATGCTTTACTGCGTAGTTGAAATCAACGGGCTTACTGTCAACCAGTATTAGTCTGATTTCTGTATGGGGTATGCCTACGGACTCAATCAGATCCTTAACCGATGGTGTTTGCTCAAAACGCTGGTGAAAATTTGTTTGTTGCTGCCAGGGCAAAAGAAAATCGTTTAATTCAGCATAAAATCGTAATCTAACAAAAGAGTCATGTTTCTGCATGCCTTCATCAAGCAAGTTGACCCTGAGTGCCTGTTCTGTAGCCAGTGCCATCAGGCCACTGGCAAAGCCTTCTTCTGCAATTACACCGCCATAGTCAAACAACAGCGCCTGTACCGGGTGCGTGTCAGACATCGGTTTAAATCACCACCGGGAACTGCTGGTCAATGGCAGAAGTGGCCGTGACGTACCCCTTTAAACAATTCATGGAAATCATTTCCATGGATATGTACCAGGTGCTCATGATCGCCTGCCTCAAAATAAATATTGGCCAACGAGTTTAAGCGATCATCGACATAGGTCTCGATACCGTAGGCCTGGCCCAGTGGTGGTATGGCACCGATCTTACAATCGAAAAATAAATTGTGTAATTCTGTTTCACTGGCCAGCCTGAAGAGACGATTACTTTCCCTGTTAAGTGCGTGCAGCCTGATCCAGTTGTTGCCTGGAATAACAACCATGGCATAACCCCAACTATCTTTGACAACGACCGCTTTGGCAATATGGTCCTGGTCCACATGGGCTGCTTTGGCCGTGTCCTGGCTTGAATAAGTTGTAGGGTGCGTAAGCAGGTCGTAGCCTACGTGGTGGTTATTCAGGTATGTGTTAATAGTATTAGGAATAGACATAACGAACCTCCTTTGACATGGGGGGACAATGGCTCCGTATAGAGTCAATCTACGCCTGGAATAAAATGATTATGCTGATGCAGGTCAAACTATCGTTTGTTTTTAAGGGCATTAAGTCGGATGATGAATAAAGGCACTCAAATCGAGTGCCTTTATTATAGATATTTAATACGGTTATTTAATTAACGAGCCCTTGCTGTACAGCTATAACCGTCAGTCAGGGTTTCCATAAATGCTACGATGGCGTTTTCATCAGCATCATTCAGCCCCAGGTCACCCATGAAGTTGCCATCCATGGTATCGGGGTATTCCGGCGCTGGCCATAAGCCGGGGACGTCACGTGTGTTATAGAAATGGACCACATCCTTCAATGTCTTTAGCACGCCGTTATGCATATAGGGTGCGCTCATGGCAATATTTCGCAGGTGTTCGGTTTTAAACTTGCCATATTCCTTTGGATCATTCACCGTCACGCCGACACCCAGATCCGTAGCCTCATTACCGGTAAAGGGGTAGTCCGTATTTTTGGGCAGGCCCAGGTTGTGGTAGCGCTGGTCCATGAACAGGTCGGGTGATTTTCTGCCCCCGAGACTATGGCAGTTACTGCATTTACCCGCGCCCTTAAATAGCTTAAAGCCCCGTGCCTCGACCGCACTAAATGATTCCTTCCCGGCTTTTACGCAATCATAACGGGATGAAAAGGGATTCACTTCAGTTGTGCCTTCGTAGGCGGCAATTGCCGAGGCAATGCAGTGATAGGTTGTCGCCGTATTTTCAGCCAGTGCGGCATCCTGGCCACAGACGCTAACCAGTAGATCGGCATAGGCTGATGCCGCAATCTTCTGTACAACCTGTTCGGGACTGCTGTTGTTCATTTCCACCGGGTTCAGGAAGGGTCCCTTTGCCTGCTCGGTGAGATTGGCGGCACGGCCATCCCAGAACTGGCCACCGCGTACATTTTTGGCATCAAATTCTTCAAAAAATACGGCATAGGAGGCAGAGGGTGCATTTCGACCACCAAAACGGCCGGGGATCACGCCCTCGGATACGGGCAGGTCCTGGTCAGGTTCGGCAAAACCTGTGGCTGGATCATGGCAGCTGGCACAGGCCTGGCCCGCAGGTTCAGACAGGTTGCTATCGAAGTAGACGGCCTTGCCAAATTGTTCCTGGCTGGTTAATGCCTGGGCGTTGCCAGTGAGGCTTAGGGTGATACTGATTAGTGTGATTTTTAACAGTCGTGAATAGCTATGGGTGTTCATTTTTTTCTCCCTTGATTTAGTCATTTTCCCGGTCTTTTTTATCTAATCCTTATTTCTTGTTTTGCTTCATGCGTATTTTTTTACCGGTCACTCCACGCTATACCCTTCATTTTTTTGGGTCAATCTATGTATTGTGACCAGCTGCACAAAAGTGAAAATTTCATGGTGGGCAAAGCCTCATGTTTTGACTGTCTATTTAACTGGACAAGGGGTCATTTATCATGATTAAATGACTGTCTGGTCAGTTAATGGGTTTTTTTATGTCTCTTAGTAGTCATACATCAGGCTCTTCCAGTCGCTGGAAACGGCGCAAGGAGGCGCGTCCGGAAGAAATTCTCGATGCTGCGCTCGAACTCTTTACCGAAAAGGGTTTCAGTGCAGCGCGGATGATGGATGTGGCCAGGAAGGCAGGGATTTCCAAGGGTACACTCTATCTTTATTTTGATAGTAAGGAGGCAATTTTTCATGCACTGATCCAGCAAATGATTTTACCTGAGTTACATAAGGTCGAGGATCGCGTGGCCCATTACGAGGGTACCGCAGAAAACCTGTTACGCGAGCTGCTTATGACCTGGTGGGATACGGTAATCAAAACGCGCTTATCGGCGATTCCCAAGCTGATGATTTCCGAGTCCGGTAACTTCCCTGAGCTGGCCGAATTTTTCACTCACAATGTGGTACAGCGTGCAAGAAAGCTCTACATCAAAGTTTTTGAACTGGGTGTGAAAAATGGTGAATTTAAGGACTGTGATCACGAGATAGTTGCGCGCCTGATCATTGCACCATTAATACAGGCTGCCGTATGGAAACACTCCCTGGCCAGGTTTGATCATGACTATGATATGCAGGCGTATCTTGAATTGCATATTGAATTTATTATTAAGGGACTAAAAGGCAAATGAAAAAATTATTCATAGTAATATCCTTTTGTTTTACTGCAAGTTTACCCGTTTATTCCCCTGCGCAAACAATACATGTGCAACAGGTGTTACAGCAGCTGGTTGATAATTATCCCTCGTTACAGGCGGCACATTTGCAGGTACAACGTGCACAACAGGAAAACAGCAGGGTAGAGAGCCAGCTCGGCTGGCAGTTGTCATCACAGGCCGGTTTCAGCCACGATACCTCCCTGTTTGGTACACCAACGGATCGCTTTGATGTTGGGGGTGGTTTAAATCGCCAACTGGCATCGGGCGCCAGCCTGGGGATTAATGCCAGTATTGTCCGTGAAGATGCTGATACGGCATTTAGCCCCTCGATGGCAAACCCGGCTACCAGTACCACCCTGGATGTTAAGTATCGGCAGCCCTTACAACAGGGCAGTGATAATCCAGCCCACACGGCCGCTATACAAAATGCCGCTGCCACAGAATCGATCGCCCATGCCGATCGCCAGGCACTATATGACCAGTTAGCCAGCCAGTTGATCGAGGTCTACCTGGGGGCTGTCAATACGCAGGTTCGGTTACGGAATATTGAAAATACAATCCAGCGTAATAAGCGTTTGAAGAAGTATATAAATCAACGTTATAGCCTGGGTGTTTCCGAGGATAAGGATGTGTTACAGGTGCAGGCACAGTTGAGTAGCGCAGAGGCAGAAAAGCAGGGTCTTGATACGCTCTGGCATAAACAGAAAATTTCATTGAATCGTCTCATGGGCAGGATGTGGAACGCTGAGTTCATGCCAGTATTGCCCGAGATAGCAAAAGCGGATCATGCGTTTCAAAAGCTGTTGCAGGAGATAAAAAGCGTTAATGCCAATGTAAAGCGTATCCAGGCACGTTTACAGCTGGCCGATAGTGCAATCCAGTTGCGTCGTGATGCACGGCAGGACAAACTGGATCTGGTTTTGTACGCCGGTAACAAAAGCCTGAGTGGTGATACCGCAACCGGCTCCTTGAATGATTCTGAACTGGTCGGCGGTGTCCGCCTGGAATTTAGTCGTGGCCTGGATAAAAGTGGTTTTGATGCCGCATTAAAGCAGGCACAACTCGACCGCGGTATGGCCCTGGAGGATCAACGCCAGGTGTTGCAGGATCTTGAATACTCACTGGCCAGTTTACTGGCAGAGATTGAAACCAGCCAGTTGGCGGTTAAGGCCTATAAAAAGAGCGTCAGTGCAGAACAGAAAAAACTGGCCGAGGCAGAAAAACGTTATTCCGCGGGCCGTGCAGAAACGGACCAGTTGTTACAGTTTGAGGCACAGCTCTCCGCTAGTGAGTTGGCGCTGGCATTCCAGCAGATTGAACTGGCACGCCGCCATTTAAACCTGGCGGTATTGACCGGTGACATCTGGAAAAATATTCATAAACCGGACGACCCGGTACTGGATACGATAAAAATGGGGCAGGGAGAATAACATGACAGGCATGATACGTTTCCTGGTTGAGCGGCCACTGATTGTCAATCTGATATCCATATTCCTGTTTATCCTCGGCCTGGTGACCTCGCTGGCATTGATTAATCGTGAAGCCTTTCCCAATGTAAACCTGGACAAGATACAGATCGAAGTGGTTTACCCCGGTGCCTCGCCCAAGGAAGTTGAGCAGCTGGTGATTACACCCATCGAGCAGGAGCTGCGTGCACTGAATGGTATCGATAGCATGATCTCGATGTCATTTCCCGGTTCGGGTCGTATCACTATGGAAGTCGATCCGGGAGCCAGTAACCGGCTCAAATTATCCAGTGAAATTTCACTGGCAGTAGACCGTGCGGAATTACCCAATGACCTGCCTGTCGAGCCGATCGTTACCGAGGTCGATGGTTCTGTTTTTCCCGTTATTCGCCTTGCTATTTCTGCACCGGTAGATGAACTGGTTTTAAAGCGACTGGGCGATAACATCAAGGACGACCTGTTAAATGTCGATGGTGTTGCCCGTGTTGCAATACAGGGTGATCGTAAGGCAGAAATTAGGGTTGTTGCTGACCCGGATCGTATGGCTGAGGAACGTATAGCGATTGGCGATATAGTCCAGGCATTGCAGAACTGGAACCTGAATACGCCGGGCGGTGAAATCGATACGGTGGATGGCCAGAAATCAGTGCGGGTCGTCGGCCAGTTTATCGATGTTGCCGATGCGGCCAGCCTGGTGTTACGTGCCAATGAACGGGGTAATGTGTTACGCCTGTCTGATGTCGCCACGGTGACCGAGTCGCTGGCAAAGCCTCGAACGCTGCATGACGTTGAGGGTAAGCCTGCATTATCTCTACTGGTACTCAAACGAGCCGATGCAGACATCATTACCACGGTCGATAAAATCAGGCTATACACCGAGACGATTCCCGGACGTTATGGTGATAATGTTACTGTTTCAACATTCCAGGACTTTTCACGCTATGCGCGTATGCGACTCGGTGTGTTAACCAATAACGGCGTAGTCGGCCTGGTACTGGTGTTTGTTTCATTATTGCTCTTCCTGCGTTTTTCCGTAGCGATGACGACCACCTGGGGCCTGCCGATTATTTTTATGACCGGTATTTTTATACTCTACTCCGCAGGTACAACCCTGAACCTGATTTCCATGATGGGTTTTATCATGGTGCTGGGTATGCTGGTTGATGATGCGATTATCATCGGTGAAAATATTACCTGGCATATGGAAAAGGGTTTGAACCCGGTAGAAGCTGCGGTAAAAGGCTCTGTTGAATTGATTGGCCCGGTGACAACAACAATTATGACCACGGTGGCGGCCTTCTTACCGATGATGTTTATGTCAGGTGTGATTGGAAAGTTTATTGTAGCCATTCCTACCGTGGTGATTACGCTGTTGATGTTGTCATGGCTCGAGTCATTCCTGATCCTTCCCAGCCATGTGGCCCATGTCACTAATCCGAACAAGCACCCAAAGGAACGTGCCTGGCTGGTCGGCCTGGAAAATATTTACGGCTGGATACTGGCGCGTGCACTCAGGTTCCGGTGGCTTACGGTTACCCTGTCCTTTGGTTTATTAATAGCCGTAATCGTGCTGGCCAAGACCAACATGTCTTTCCAGTTATTTCCACCGGTCGGTGTCGAGGAGTATATTGTTCGCGTCACTGCGGCACCCGGTACCAGTATCGAGGCGATGCGTGAAAACCTGCGCAGGGTGGATGCGGAGATGCACCGGCATATCAATCCCGACTATCTTGAAGCGACCGTGGCCAAAAGCGGTGATGTCTCGGTGGATGATGGTGATCCCTTAACCCAGCGCGGTAGTCGTTATGGCCAGATACGTACTATTTATACACCGGCCGTAAGCCGCCCGGGACATAATGCGCTCGAGGAAATGTACAGGCTTTCACCGATCTTGAAAGAAAAATTTCCAGAGTTAATTATTTCCCTAACAGAAATAAAAAATGGGCCGCCCGTTGGACGTGCTATGGAAGCGGAAATATCCAGCTTTGATGATGGGGCCAGTGAACAGGCATCACAGCAATTGATGGCCTTCCTGGAAACCATTCCCGGTGTTACCAATATCGACAGCAGTTTAAATCGTGGCGATGATGAACTGCATGTAAAAGTTAATCGCGAGCTTGCAACCTATGCTGGTGTTAACCTGGCAAGTATTTCGCAGCATATACGTGCAGCCGTTGGTGGGCTCGTGGTGTCCAATATCCGTAAGGGTACGGAAGAAATCGATGTCACTATCCGTTTCCCCGAGAATGGCAGTAGTGACCTTGAGCAATTAAAAAAATTACGTATACCTAATAAGCGTGGTGGTTATGTGCCCTTATTCAAAATTGCCGAACTTGTACCCCAGCTGGGCTTTAGTACGATTCGTCATAAGGAGGGTATACGTATTGTTAATGTAGTGGTGGATATTGATGCCAAGATAATATCCAGCCTGGAGCTCAATCGCCTCGTAGCGAAGAATGCGGCCGAGTGGCAGGTTGACGTTGCAGACAAGATCGAAGTCAATTATGGCGGTGAAAATGAAAAGAACATGGAGTCATTCATTAGCCTGGGTATAGCCTTTGGCTTTGCACTGATTGCCATATTTTTTATCCTTGCGATCCAGTTTAATAATATGATTTATCCATTCATCGTCATGCTGGCTATACCCTTTGGTGCCATAGGTATTATTATCAGTTTTTATTTCCACGACATGTTCTGGAAACCCATGCCTTTATCATTTTTCTCGAGTCTTGGCATGGTGGCTTTAACCGGTGTCGTGGTCAATAGCTCGCTGGTGTTGCTGGTATTTATCCAGCGCGCAACAGAAGAGGGCATGGACATGATTGAAGCGATTGTGCAGGCAGGGCGCAGGCGTTTGCGTGCGGTATTGTTGACTGCGGCAACGACCATTGTCGGACTGCTACCTACGGCCTACGGTTGGGGTGGGCTCGATCCCTTTGTTTCCCCCATGGCGCTGGCATTGTCCTGGGGTCTGGTATTTGCCACTGGCGTTACCCTGATTACCATACCGGCAACACTGGCTGCCGGTCACGATGTCGTGCTGTTTGTAAAAAAACAATTTAGTCGCTAGGTAGTCGATAACTGGCCTGGCGTAGTTTTGAAAATTTACACAATTGTTTTACAACACGGTCGTTGATGCTGTCTTTCTCAAAGTTGCCATCGACCAGTTCTTCACCGGCGGGCAGGCCGGTTAAGATTTCCAGTGCCTGTTCGAAATGATTGACCGGGTAAATGTAGAACTTACCTTCGGCTACCGCATCGACCACATCCTGGCGCAGGATTAAATTTTTCACATTCACCGCAGGGATAATGCAGCCCTGCCTGCCGGTGAAGCCGCGCTGGTTACAGACATCAAAAAATCCCTCGATCTTTTCATTAACACCGCCTATGGCCTGCACATAACCCTGCTGGTTTAATGAGCCGGTGACTGCAAACTCCTGTTTCAGGGGAATATTAATAAGTGCAGAAATCAGTGCGCAGAGTTCGGCCAGTGAGGCGCTGTCACCGTCGATATGGCCGTAGGACTGTTCGAAGGTGATGCTGGCCGAAAAGGACAGCAGGGTGTCCTTGGTGTAGCGACTCGCGAGCAGGGCGGATAAAATTAATACGCCCTTGTCGTGGATCGATCCACTCAGGTCAACTTCGCGTTCGATGTTAATGATTTTACCATCGCCCAGGTGCACGCTGGCACTTATGCGTGAAGGCTGACCAAAACCGTATTTACCTATATCGAAAACAGACAGGCCATTAATCTGTCCCACGGCCTCGTTCTCCGTATCAATAATTAATGTACCGCGTTGTATATCGCTCTGGATCAGTTTCTGGATGCGTTCGGTGCGACCGGTTTGTGCATCTATCGCCTGCTGTACATCATGGGCTGTAATGTGCGGATGCTTTGACTGTTCGGCCCAGAACTGGGTTTCGATGAGCAGGTCGTCGATGGCTCTCAGGCGCGTAGACAGCCTCTCTGAATCCTGTGCCAGTCGTGAGCTGAATTCAATCACGCGTGCCACTGCCTTTTTCTCAAGATCCTTGAGGCCAAATTTTCGTGCGCGCGAGGCGATCAGGCGAGCATACTGTAGCAGGTTATCTTTGTTACGATCGATTTCTTCATCAAAGTCTGCCTCGACTTTAAACAGCTCGGCGAAATCCGGATCGACTTCATGTAGCGTGTAATAGATGTTGCGCGTGCCCAGTAATATTATTTTTATTTTTAACGGGATAGGCTCGGGTTCCAGGGTAATGGTGGTGTCGGCATTCACTACCTGGTCCAGCGATTCTATTTTTACTTTTTTGGCATAGAGTGTACGTTTTAAGGCATCCCAGGCCAGTGGTGTAGATAGAATTTTATGCGCATCCAGTACCAGGTAACCGCCATTGGCTTCTAATAGCGCACCGGATTTTATCAGTGTGAAGTTGGTGTTTAAACCGGTGGCCCTGTTTTCGTATTCAATGCGGCCCATTAGATTGTGATAGGTCGGGTTATCCAGATAGATAACGGGTGCCCCATGTTTGCGACTGCTGTCAACAATCAGGTTGACCTGGTAGCGTTGCAGGGGATCGGTGGCGGCTTCCTGCTGGTTGGATTCTTCTTCATCCTGATCATCAAATTCTTCCAGGTGATCGAGTACATCATCCTGCACGCCCTTGAGGTAGTTAACGACTTCGGGCAGGGCCTTGTATCGGCGTTTCACATCCTTGATCAGGTTGCTGGTGGCAAACAGGGCAACCTTTCTATTGAGTTTTTTGAGTTTGATATTGAGTTCACGGCGTTGGCGTGACATTTCCGGGATTAGATATTCCAGCTCGTCCTGGAAGGCAGCGAGTTTCTCATCCATGGCCATTTTGTATTCTTCGGCAAGGGCCTCGTACTCATCTTCCGATAGTACCTTGCCATTCAGCATGGGTGTCAGCAGGAAGCCGGATGGTGTCAGGCCGAGATGGATGTCCTGTGAGCGGGCCTTCTCTACGTGTTTTTCGATGAAACCGCTCTGTTTTTTGGTAAAGACCTTTTCGAAGCTCTGTACCTGTTCCTGGTATTCTGCCGCTTCGAATGCCGCATTGATCGCCTTGCCCAGGTCTTCTACCAGGTTCTTCATATCCTTTTTGAAGAGTTTACCCTGGCCGGCAGGGAGTTTCAGTGCGCGAGGTTTATAGTCCTGTTCAAAGTCGCGTACATAACACCAGTCAGAGGGTGATTCTTCGTGGGCTGCACGGCGACTCAGGTATTTGCGTATGAGGCCATGTTTGCCCAGGCCCGAAGGCCCCATTACGTAGAGGTTGTAGCCCCGGTGGTGTACGCCTATGCCAAACTCAACGGCCTGCATTGCACGATCCTGGCCGAGAATACCGGGCAGGTCCTCTAGCTCGGCCGTGGTGTCAAAGGGCAGGTCATCTTCGTTATATAGTGGGCGTAGTTGTTTCGCTGTGAGGGGTGTATTCATCTATTTATTCTTTTCACTTTATATTGTATCCGGGCATTTTCGCACAAATAAGCAAAAACCTGTATCTTCTAAGGGCTAAGGTTTTCACCCTACAAGCTCAAGCATAGTCCAATCACATAGGGTAGAATCAGGCACTGTTAAAAAATTTATGGATTATTAAATGGCCCTGGCGCAATTAAAACCTGACACAATACACCCCGCATTTGAATGGTTACGCAGTGAGGCAATTGAATCACTGAATATCGTAGTTGAAGAATATCAGCACAAAAAAACCGGTGCCCTGCATTATCACCTGCAGACGGACAATACCGAAAATGTGTTCCTGGTTGCGCTGCGAACTATACCCACCGATTCTACCGGAGTTGCACATATGCTGGAGCACACGGCACTGTGTGGGAGTGAGCATTATCCGGTACGCGACCCCTTCTTTATGATGATCCGCCGTTCACTCAATACCTTTATGAATGCCTTTACCAGTAGTGACTGGACCGCCTATCCCTTTGCCAGCCAGAACCGCAAGGACTTTTACAACCTGATGGATGTGTATCTGGATGCGGTCTTTTTCTCGCGCCTCGATGAGCTGGATTTTGCCCAGGAGGGGCACCGCTTCGAATTTGAAACAGCCGATGATCCAGCCACGCCACTGGTTTACAAGGGTGTGGTCTTCAATGAAATGAAAGGTGCCATGAGTTCTGCCGTGAGTACGCTCTGGCAGACCCTCACCGAGCACCTGTTTCCCACCACGACCTATCACTACAACAGTGGTGGCGATCCGGCGCATATTCCGGATTTGAGTTACCAGCAGCTGAAAGATTTTTATAAAACCCATTATCATCCATCCAATGCGGTGTTTATGACCTTCGGTGATATTCCTGCACTAGATCACCAGCAACGCATCGAAGAAAAGGCGTTGCACCGTTTTGATAAACTGGATAAAGAAATTCGTGTCGACGATGAGCAGCGTTACAGCGAGCCACAGTATATTACGGATGTCTATGCACTGGATGAAGAGGACGTTTCGGATAAGACCCATATTGTTATCGGCTGGTTGCTGGGACACAGTACCTCGCTCGAAGATATGTTGCAGGCGCATTTAATGTCCAGTGTACTGCTGGATAACAGCTCCTCACCACTGCGTCATGCACTGGAAACCACGGCACTGGGTGCTGCACCATCGCCCCTTTGTGGGCTGGAAGATTCGAACCGTGAGATGAGTTTCATGTGCGGTATTGAAGGTTCGAATCCCGAGCATACAAAGGCACTGGAGCAGCTGGTACTGGAGGTATTAAATGATGTGGCTGAAAATGGCGTGCCGCAGGAAAGCGTGGATGCGGTACTGCACCAGCTGGAACTCAGCCAGCGTGAAATTGGTGGCGATTCCTATCCCTACGGCATGCAGTTAATACTCGATAGCTTATCCACGGCCATTCATCGTGGTGACCCGGTGGGTGTATTTAATCTCGACCCGGTGCTGGAAAAATTAAGGCAGGATATCCAGGATCCTGATTTTATAAAACAGCTGGTGCGTAAAAACCTGCTGGAGAATTCACATCGTGTCTGCCTGACCATGGTGCCGGATACCGGGTTAAGTAAGCGTAAGGAAATAACAGAAGCAGAAAAACTGGCCGCGATAAAGGCGCAGTTAAGCGACCAGGAAAAAAATAGAATCATCGATCTTGCTGCAGCACTAAAGCAGCGCCAGGACCAGCAGGATGACCCGGGCGTATTGCCCAAGGTTGGCCTGGACGATGTACCGGCAGAGGTGAGTATTGCCAGTGGCACGACTAAACATATTGATGGAAAAACCCTGTCGAGTTACGTGCAGGGTACCAACGGTATTGTCTATCAACAGGTGGTGATTGAGCTGCCGGCACTGGATGATGCCCTGATCGATATATTGCCCTATTACACCTACTGCCTGACCGAACTCGGTTGTGGTGACAAAGACTATCGCCAGACCCAGGCCTGGCAATCCAGTGTCAGTGGTGGCATTAGTGCATCAACATCGGTGCGTGGCCGGATTGATGATGTGCAGCAGGTGCAGGGTTATTTTGTACTGTCCTCAAAGGCGCTGGCGCGTAACCACGAAAAACTTAATGAGCTTATGTTGCAGACGCTGGAGTCGGTGCGTTTTGATGAAACCGATCATATACGTGAGTTGATAGCCCAGAAGCGCGCACGTCGCGAGCAGAGTATTACCGGCCAGGGGCACAGCCTCGCCATGCTGGCCGCCAGCAGTGGCATGAGCCCCGCCGCCGCATTGAGTCATCGCTTAAGTGGCCTTGCCGGGGTTAAATACCTGAAGCAGCTTGATGACCAGCTCGATGATGCAGCGGCTATGGCGCACCTGTGTGACCAGTTCAGGGCCATCCACAGTAAAATCGTCAATGCGCCTCGACAGTTTTTAATTGTCTCGGAAGATGACTACATGGCAGCACTGGAAAATGACCTTAAGCTATCCTGGACAAATCCCGGGGCAGGGACCGGTGTTGCCTTCTCGTTACCAAAAACACAACAACAGCTTAAACAGGCGTGGGTTACCAGTACCCAGGTAAATTTCTGTTCTAAGGCCTATCCGACAGTGCCGCCGGAGCATGAGGATGCAGCTGCCCTGACCGTGCTCGGTGGTTTCCTGCGTAATGGATTTCTGCATCGTGTGATACGTGAGCAGGGTGGGGCCTATGGTGGTGGAGCTAGCCATGAGCCGGCTAATGCCTGTTTTCGTTTTTATTCCTACCGTGACCCGCGTTTGAGTGAAACCCTCGATGATTTTGATAAATCCATAGAGTGGCTACTTAATGAAGAACACGAATGGCGTCAGCTGGAAGAGGCCATCCTGGGTATGATCGGCACAATGGATAAACCCGGTTCACCGGCAGGTGAGGCCAAGCATGCCTTCCATAACAATTTGTATGGGCGTACAGCAGAGCAGCAGCAGCGTTTCAGACAGCGTATTTTACAGGTCACGATAGAGGATTTAAAACGAGTCGGACGCCTGTACTTACAGCCTGAAAAAGCCAGTATTGCGGTGATTACCAATAGCACCATGGACGAGACCATTGCGGCATTGGGGCTGGAGCGTATCCAGCTTTAATGGCCTCGGTAAACATCTGTTTGATCGTGATGACGCTGCACATCCCCTGTGCAGCATCACTCAAGGATAAGCGTAAACAGGTAAAAAGTCTGAGGGAGCGCCTGCAGGCTAAATTCAATGCATCGGTCGCCGAGATCGATGCCCATGATGAATGGCAGTCTGCAGTACTAGGTATAACAATGATCAGTAATGACCGTCGTTATCTTGAGGCGCAGTTCTCGGCCATAGAGCAGCTGGTGATGGATTACCGTGACATTGAGCTGGTGAACATACGCCGTGAATGGCTGTAACTTTAGCCTGTGATGATCAGGATGTCATCGCCTGCGGCTGGGCCAGTATCAGAAGTAGTGACTGCGCATGTTCGGCTGCTTCGTGTCCGAGATCCGTTAGATAGCCACCATCCATTTGTGTAATCAGGCCTTTTTCATGGAGGCGTTTAACGGCAGCAATCAGCTCAGGTTTCGCGGTCTTGTGGACCTTGATACCTTCCAGCGTGCTTTCCAGGTTGTAGTGCAGAAGTACGTCCAGTTCTTCAATCTGTTCTTTCGTATAGGGCATAGCGTGGTCCACTGTCATCGTTGTTTTGCTAAGTATAAACCCGAAAGTGGGATACAGGTATAAGTTTCATCGTTTATCCATAGCCGGCTTTTACTGGATATTTGATCGCAGGCTGATAAAAGGGGCGAATTCGCCTGCTACAGATGGGTCATAATTATTGCCTGCAATGGTCAGGTTATTTAATCCTGTCTCCTGTGCTGGTAGTGTCGCCGTGTCCAATTTAACCCGCTGCAGGCAAAAAAAAGCCGGCTAACTAAGCCGGCTTAATTACTGTATCAAGATACAGGAGTCTAAGAACGTTTTCTCTGTGCAAAGCCGAACATCCCAATCAGGCCAGACATAAATAATACCAGTGCCGCAGGAACCGGTACGACAGTAATCAGGCTTTCACTAAAACTGCCTGTCGTTCCGTCATCATTCAAAAATGGATTTAAGCCCTGTGCATGAATACCTACTACCAGCCCATCCGGGCTGCCGATATCCATCGCATTAAGAATGTCTGCATAAGTAATGCCTGTTTGCAGATCAAAAACTACAGATAGCCACTCACCCGACTGGATGCCGTTGGCAGCAACAGGTGCATCTGAATCAGCCGAGTATATAAGGCTTACAGTAGCTTCTGGACTATAGGCAGGAAGGTGACCGGGTGTTGCTCCGCTGGTGAAAGACACACCGCTTGAGGCAGTCATGGTGTAGTTGCCAAACAGCGGGCCATCATAAAAATAGATATCAGCAATAAAGGCGCCTGTGTCCGGGCCGGTATTACTGAAGATAAATTCAACCTGGTTGCTGCCAGCATCATTTACGTCAACAGACATCTGTGCTTCTGCAATACCACAGGAGGTGCCACTGGGGTCATTGGCAGTGATACAGTTAAAATTGTAGGTGGCTGCATTTATTTTAAATGCGCTAAGAACCAGGCAAAGTGCAAACCCTAACAAATTCAATTTTTTCATTTAATGTTACTCCATAATATAAACATCAATTTCTACTACTTAAACAAAAGGTGTTTTTGCAAAACGCCTTTTATTTAAGCCCTGCCAATAAAAATTATTGGCAGGACCCTTGTCACTTAACTGCGGCGACGAGCAATACCCGCAAGACCAATCAGACCAGTGCCAAACAGCCATACAGCTGCTGGTACAGGAACTGTACTAACCTGTACATCGACAGTTAGTACGTTGGCGCCATCACCAAAGCTTACTGTGTAAATGTTGCCACCTAAAGTAGTCGCGCCATTATCAGTTAGCCAGTTAGTACCATCAAAGACCCCAAGAACAAATTCAGCAGAATTTGTTAGTGTGATTGAGCCATTTGTGTTGCTGGCTGTGTAATCACTGCCATTGGCTGTGATATTAACCAGTGAGGAAGGTAGAGGAATATTTATATGATCTGCGCTAACCATATTGTTCATGTCATCATTATCAAACATGGCCAATGTATAACCAGACAGATTCAGATTATAAAAATTCACATCACCATCAGTTGGAATAAATACTATAGACGCCTGTGCGGATGCAGCAGACAGGCACAGCGTAGCTGCTGCCAGTACATTTTTTAATTTCATCATATTTCCTGTTTTTATCAATTGTTTTTGTGGAAACAGTTTCCACGAAAGCAATATTCCTTAGCCCGAAGATAAAATTTTGAAGATACAAACTATCCTTAAAATTAAATTCGTAAAAAATATCTGCGTGAATAATAAAGCAAAATATAAGCCAATTATTATTTTCGGATTAAAATCAATGGTTTGCGAGCATTGCTTGAGTTTTCATAGGCGTTAGATGTGTAAGAATTGTCGACAGAAGCCTGTAGTCTTCAACTGCTATTAGAAATAATTTCCATTAAAATCAAAGATATATCGGTATATCGGCATGTGTTAACTCTACCGACAGTGGTTACCTAATTTGCCAGGTTTTTACAGGTAAATATTGAGATTAATGAGAGGTGGATCACATAAAATGGAAATTTATCACCCGAATGGGTGAGGGAGGTGATCTATATTTGTGCAGATAAACGATTTTGGCGTGGTATCTGAGGGGAGGGACAGAATATATTGGTGAGTTTTAGGTGGCTGCTTTGATCGCTTTCGGGTGCTTTGCCTATGGTAATCGGTGATAGGTCGGGCTCTGGATATCAGTATTGAAGTATAAGGTGGGTGAATTGGGTTTAAAGAGTAATCAGGGTGTATATGGTACATACAGTGGGGCTGGAAATATGATACCAAGAATATATGCATCCTATCTGTATAGTGTTATCTATAGATAGAGGCTGTAGTGACGAACAGGTTAAAGATTGTTTTAGCCATGACATGTCAATTTTGATGGCATAAAGCTGTTTCTTTTAGCAGTGTACTGGACAGTTAAAAACTATAGTATATGAATATAATATTCAATTATGTCTTCTAAAAAGTGGTGGTATGTCTAATTTGCATAATACTGGTAATTGTATGAATGCAAAGTCGCCGGCCTTAATGTATGTTTTCTTCATGTGCTTATTATTGTGCTCGTCTTTATGTGTGGCATCAGAAAACAGACAGGTTGTAGCTGGCGCGGGTCCGTCTACTGCATTGGTGAAGCTTTTTTTCAGGGCACTGGTGCAGCAGCAAGATCTGGAAAACTATAAATTTTTAATACCAGATCGATCAATAAAGCATGCGGGGGGGATAAGGGCATCTAATGAATATATTTTTGGCCGTACCGGCAGGCAGCTTAGTGACGCAGAAAAAAATCAGGGTAAAGCTGAAATAATTCTTGCAGCTATGCCCCTGGTTTTTGTTACAGGGAAAGGTGTCGGGATAAATGAATTGAGCTACCAGCAATTAGAATCTATATTTAAAAGTAAAATTACTAACTGGAGAGAAGTTGGGGGCGAGGATGCAGATATTGTTCTCGTAGGGCGAGAAAAGACGGAGGCATCCTTATCTGTTTTAAGATTGCATTATCCATTTCTTGATGGCAGTGACTATGATATGGTGTTTGCAAGGGATCATCGTGTTGTGAATTTTGTTAACTCAAAGACAGGGAGATATGCCATTTCTTTTGGTGCAAAAGCCAATTTCGATGGTTTAAATGTTATTAATGTTGAGGGTTATAGTCCCGCTATTAATTTGGGTCTGGTATATGATATTAAGAATAAGGAACACCCTCTTGTAAAAAAATCTATAGCATTTTCAAATGGTATTGAATGGATGAATATCATAAAACGAAATGGGTATTTTATAAAAAATGAATAATTAAATGATTAGAAGAAACCCAATTGATTACCTCAGCAAGAAATTTATAGTCTACGTAACACTGGTAGTCGTCTTAATAATTGTCGTAGCAAATTATGTAAGATTTGATAGTTATAAAGAGCAGGTCCTGATAGATATGGATGGACATGCAATGATGACCCTTGGTTATATCTCTAACTTTTCCCTGCATTATATCGATACCTATGAAACCGAGTTATTAAAAAATTTACATGCCTTTAGTTTGCGCGATAAAAATATACAGTATCTCGTGATAGATAACTATCTATCGAATGAGGTATTTGGTCGTAAGCTTGACTCTATCTCTGTGAATGTAAAAGATTATACTAAAGAATTGATATATGATGGTCGAATAATTGGCCGTATTCAGATGGGCTTTAATAGAAGTGAATACGATTCCAGAATAAATAACTTTATGATTGTTTCTTCACAGATCGTTGTCGTAGTTTCATTTTTACTGATAGGGCTAATCTTCGTTTTTTATAAGAGGAATATTGCAAGCGAGATTTCTCGTTTCAGGTTGGCCCTTGATGGCTCGTCTGATGCTATTTATTTGACTGATAAGGAGTCGTTGAGGTTTATTGATTCAAATAAAAAAGGCTGGGAAGTCCTGGGTTATAGTCGTGATGACTTGCTTGGGTTTAGAATTGTTGATTTGTGTACTGTTTGTAATTCGTGCGAGCCTTCTGCTGATATTTGTTTTAAAAAAGATTGTAATATGATGTCGGGAAGACGCTTGCATTTTAAAGGAAGTAAGGGTGCTGTTGTGCCTATGGAGGTTTATTTTGATGATGTCACTTATGGTTCGGACAGGCTGCTGGTAGCCATTGCAAGGGATATTACGCAAGCCCTTAAGGCAGAGAGTGACCTGTTAGAGGCTAAAGAGAATGCAGAGAAGGCGAATAGGGCAAAATCAGAGTTTCTTTCATGTATGAGTCATGAATTACGTACGCCGTTAAACGCGGTGCTTGGGTTTGGCCAGCTGCTCGAGATGAGTTTGACAGATAAGGATGAAAGAGAGAATGTAAGATATATACTGGACGCAGGTAATCACCTGTTGTCATTAGTCAATGATGTACTTGATTTGTCGAGGATAGATTCTGGTAATCTTAAATTAAAAATAGAGACCTTGGATCCTTTTCTGTTGATTCAGGACTGTTTAAATATGGCTGTTCCCATGGCTAAAAAATATTCTGTAACTGTTGTTGTTGATGAAAGCTGTAATAATTTACCAGCTATTCAGGCTGATCGATCGCGTTTTAGCCAGGTGTTATTAAATATTCTATCAAATGCTATCAAGTACAATAATATGGACGGCACGGTTGTTATTAGTTGTTCGCTGCTTTCCGCAGGTCGATTAAGAATAAAGGTTAAGGACACTGGGATAGGTATACCGGCTAGCCGTTACTGTGAATTGTTTACGCCTTTCCAGCGCCTGGGTGCCGAAGGTGGCGCAATAGAAGGTGTGGGTATAGGTTTGTCAATGACAAAACAGCTGGTGAAGATGATGTCCGGTGTCATTGGGTTTGATAGTGAGGAGGGTAAGGGGTCCCTGTTCTGGTTTGATTTGCCAGTTGCAGGTGTTGTGGTGGGTGAGCAGGTAAAGGCTGTCGCAGATCAGGATCCTATAGTAGAGCTAAATAAAACGGGTACTTTAAAAATTTTATATATCGAGGATAACCCCTCGAATCAGAGCTTGATGCAGGGGATACTGGATCGGGTGTCGGGTGTCGAGTTATCGTGCATCCATAATGCAGAAATGGGTCTGGAGATTATTGCGCATTCTGATGTGGACCTGGTGTTTATGGATATAGATCTGCCCGGGATGAGCGGTATTGAGGCAACTCAAATTTTGAAGCAAGATGAAGCTACACGCGATATCCCCGTTATTGCGGTTACCGCTAATGCAATGCAGTCCGATATAGACTCGGCCAGCGCCACAGGTTTTGAGCTCTATTTAACCAAGCCCTTTGATGTTGTGGAAATTATAGGCATTATCTCTAATATGTGTAATCGTTAAATTGACCGCATATAATCTTTGTTTATAAGTGTCTCATTAAATCATTTGATAATAATTTAGTGGTATATGGCGTTATAATTAGACTGTGAGATATGGCTTTTGGAGGAAGGGTTATGACCGATGAAGGCACCAGGCCGGACCAGCAGGATGATGAATTAATAAGCTGTGATATCTGTATGAAGACTATACCACGTTCGGCTTCTAAATCCGTAGAGGTCGATGATTATGTGGCGCATTTTTGTGGTCTGGACTGTTACCAGTCATGGCTGGATAAGGACGATGAAGAGGCAGATGCGGATAGTCCGGGCTAATGAGTTTACGGATCGAATAAGATACGGGATATTGATGGTTGGCCCTGATTTTCGTGATTATATTGTGTATAAAAATCAATTCATGCTGTAGGTAAAGGCCTGGTACGGATTGATTATTATTTTTTATATACATCCATGATGTTTTTAAGCTCATTTATTACGGCTATTTTTTCATCGGTGCTTAAGTGCTGTATCTGCTCAATCTTCTGATTGTTTTCCCCCAGTGCAATAATATTATTGACTTCCCTGCAGCCCTGGTTGCAAATCGCTTCAACTGCTTCTTGTATTTTTTTCAGGTTCATTTTATCTGTTTGTACATGTTTTCACGCCAGAGCTGGAACGTGGGGTATTGTTTATAGCCTTCACCAAGGACGTAGAGCAGTACGTTGTTAAGTCGATGGAATTGTATGACGGATTCAATGCGAATGATCTCCTTGCCATAGCGATCAAAAAATAGCATAGAGGGGGCGAATGTAAGTCCCAGTTTATTGGCCCACTGGTGAGACGTTGTTTTTATGCCATCGGGAGTGATTACCGGGGTATCGGCAGTGGTATCCAGTTGAATGGCATCCATGTTATATAATTGTGCATTAATTTCCGGATTGCTCAATGGGCCGCCATGCAATACATCGCAGGCGTGGCATTTTGGGTGTTCAAAAAAAACAACCAGGGGTTTGTCGGCCTGTATCTGGCTTCTGTCGAGGTTATGGGGTGGTGCTAAAAAGACGTCATTTTCATTCATTTCATCCTGACCGAAACTGAGTGCCGGTTCGGCACGGGCCAGGTAGTCTTTAAGTTTTATGTTCCTGTAGTGGGTGTCGGCCACGTATTCCAGTATTGCTCTAAATTGATAGATAGGCCGATAACCGGATAGCCGTAATGCCAGCCTGCCTTGTGTATCAAAAAACAGCAGGGAAGGGGTGAAGTTCATCTTTAGTCGTGTAGCAAACTCTTTTTCCGTGTAGGTCCGCTTGTCGAAGTCAGTCACTGTGCGTTGGCCGATGACGTCAATAGCGATGACATGGAAGTTCTTGCGTGTGTAATCGATAATGTCTTTTTCGCCCCAGTTAGTCTCCAGCAGGGCCTTGCAGTAGGCGCAGTCCTTGCGGCCGAAATAGACAATCAGGCCTCTTTTCCCGGCTGCAATAGCCTCATCCAGGCTGTCCTGCAGGTCGAGGAAGCTGAGATTGAACCAGGGCGGGAGCTCGAGCGTTTCTTTCAGGGGCAGGTCATCGAATTGTAGCTGGTTTGCATTAGTGCCGCTGCAGGCAAATAGCATGAGGCAGATGATGAGTGTTTTGGTGTAGTTAAAAAACATGTTTCCGCGTGTTTTTAGTTGATAGTTAATCATAGCCTGATGACTGTTGAATGTCTCATGGTTTTGTAGGGTTTAAGGGGTGTGTGGCAGGCTTATGTAGCTGTGGGAGCGCATTTCCTGGAGGCGGCTTATCGTGCGTTGGAATTCCTCGCTCAATTGCCTGCCATTGTAGATCTGGTCCGGATTGGCCTCTGCGCTGACAATGATTTTGACATGGCAATCGTAAAATTCATCAATCAGGGTGATGAAACGTTTGGCCTTGTCATCATTGGCGTCACCCAGTTCTGGGATGCCTGAAATAATCACCGTATGAAACTGGCGGGCGATTTCCATATAGTCAGGTGCCGCCCTGGGGCCGTCACAGAGAGCGTTAAAATCGAACCAGGCAACATCATCGGCGCAGGCTATGGTGCTGATATTGCGATAATTGATGTGGAGTTGTTTGTTGTTTTCCCGGTTGCCTGGTGCCAGTTGGTCAAAGCGCTGGTCGAGGATGAGCTGGCTGGACTCATCAATGGTCAGGTACCAGCTTTCTGCTTTTTCCAGTAGTCGCAACCGGTGATCATTGGCTCCCCTGAGTTCTGTTATCTGGCAGTGTTTGTGGATAAGTTCGATAGCCGGCAGGAAGCGCTCACGTTGCAGGCCATTTTTATAGAGTTCGTCCGGGGGCTGGTTGGATGTGAATACGAGGCTGACATTGGCGCTGACGAGCTCATTGAGCAGGCCGTGTAGTAGCATTGCATCGGTAATATCAGAGACATGGAATTCGTCCAGGCAGAGCACGGAGGCCTGTTTTGCAAAGTTCCTGGCGACGAGTGACAGGGGGTTTTTGTGGCCCTTAAGCAGGCTCAATTCGTCATGGATGGCCTGCATGAAGTGATAAAAATGAAGGCGTGTTTTGTTCTTAATCGGCAGGGTTTCGTAAAACAGATCCATCAGCATGGTTTTGCCCCTGCCAACACTTCCCCATATATAGAGTCCATTAGCAGCGATGGGTTTGAGGCCGCAGAGTCGTTTTATATGGTCGAGTGCGCCTGGCCTGCCAGGCTGTTTCAGGCATAATTTCTGGTGGACGCGATTAAGTTCAATGACGGCATCGGCCTGCAGTGGATCCCTGTCGAGATTTTGCTTTGCTGCACGTTCATTATAGGCATCTATCAGGCTCATAAATTAATTATATGGCGGTAAAGTTCATTAATAACAATGGTTTGTTTGCTATACTTAATGTTATTTATCATGTGTTTCACAGGCGTGCCCCAGGTCCTGTTCAGTATAGCGCATGCGCCTGCATGGGGTTTAATCAATTGTTTTGCAGGCTTTATTTGCTGCATTTAAGCAATTGAGGAACAGGTATTTATTTGCTACCATGTCGCAACAATTTGGGCCTCACTATTAACCTTCCTTAAGGCCGTATAACAACATCTTATGACACGCTATATATTTATTACAGGCGGCGTAGTTTCCTCCCTGGGCAAGGGTATCGCTGCTGCATCACTTGGTGCAATTCTAGAAGCCCGTGGTCTCACCGTTAGAATGATGAAGCTGGATCCCTATATCAATGTGGATCCAGGGACTATGAGTCCATTTCAGCATGGTGAGGTTTTTGTTACCGAAGATGGTGCTGAGACCGATCTCGACCTGGGTCATTACGAGCGCTTTGTGCGTAGCAAGACCAGCCAGGCGAGTAATTTTACCTCGGGTCGAATTTACGAGACGGTCATCCGCAAGGAACGGCGCGGCGAGTACCTGGGTGCAACGGTCCAGGTTATCCCGCACATTACCGATGAAATCAAACGCAGTATCATTAAGGGTTCTGCCGATGCCGATATCGCCATGATAGAAATCGGCGGTACCGTCGGTGATATCGAGTCCCTGCCTTTCCTCGAGGCGATACGCCAGATGGGTGTGGAGCTGGGTCATGAAAGGGCCATATTTATACATCTCACACTGGTGCCCTACATTGCTACGGCCGGTGAGGTAAAAACCAAGCCCACACAGCACTCGGTAAAAGAGTTGCGTTCTATCGGTATCCAGCCCGATATACTGCTGTGCCGTTCTGAACAGTACCTGGCCGTAGAAGATCGTAAGAAAATAGCCCTGTTTACCAATGTCGAGGAAAAGGCCGTTATCTCGGCGAAGGACCTGGACCACATCTACAAGATTCCCCAGTGGCTGCATGACCAGGGACTCGACAGCATTGTTGTCGATAAACTGCGACTGGATGTGCCGCCGGCCGACCTGTCTGAATGGCAGGCCGTGGTCGAGGCGCTGGAGCACCCCCAGTCGGAAGTCACCATCGGTATGGTCGGTAAGTATGTGGACCTCACCGAGTCCTACAAGTCACTGAATGAGTCACTGAGCCATGCGGGTATCAGGAACCGGGTGAAGGTTAAGATCCAGTATATTGATTCAGAAACCCTGGAGAACGGTGACCTGTCCCAGCTGGACAAGCTGGATGCAATCCTGGTCCCCGGTGGTTTTGGCCTGCGTGGTGTTGAAGGCAAAATTGCAGCGGCGCGTTATGCCCGTGTAAATAACGTCCCCTACCTGGGTATTTGCCTGGGTATGCAGGTGGCGGTGATTGAATATGCGCGTGACGTGGCCGGTTTAACCGATGCACACAGTACCGAATTTGATCCCCATACAACGAATCCGGTGATTGCGCTGATTACCGAATGGCAGGATGAAGATGGCAGCATGCAGCAACGCGATGCCGATTCTGATCTGGGTGGCACCATGCGCCTTGGTGCACAGCCCTGTCACCTGGAAGCGGGTACCCATGCGCGTGAGGTTTATGCGCAGGACGAGATTAACGAGCGCCACAGGCACCGTTATGAATTCAATAATACCTACCTGGATAAACTGACCGAAGCGGGGCTGGTGATTTCAGGTAAATCCGTGGATGGTAACCTCGTCGAGGTGGTTGAGCTAAAAGATCATCCCTGGTTCATTGCCTGCCAGTTTCACCCGGAATTCACATCAACACCGCTTGATGGACATCCTTTGTTTGCTGATTTTATCCGCAGTGCCTGCGTGCATCGTGATCAGCGGAGTTAGTGGTTAAGGCTCTCCTGAAAAACCGGACAGCTAGTGTAAATTACAGGACTGTATCTCGTTTAATTAAATTGAAATACAGTATCCGTATAATGAATATTTAGTTTAAGTATGCACTATAAGTGCATGAAAATATTGAGGAAAGCATGTCAAAAATAATAGAAATCATAGGCCGTGAAATTCTTGATTCCCGTGGTAACCCGACCGTTGAGGCCGATGTCATACTGGAGAGTGGTGTGCGTGGTCGTGCGGCCGTACCCTCCGGTGCATCAACCGGTACCCGTGAAGCTATCGAGTTACGCGATGGCGATGCGAGCCGCTATATGGGCAAGGGCGTGACCCGTGCCGTGGCCAATATCAACGGTGAAATCCAGAAGGCCTTAATCGGCACTGATGCACGTGATCAGCTGGTCATAGATAAAACATTGATCGACCTGGATAACACGGATAACAAGGAGCGCCTGGGTGCGAATGCATTGCTGGCCGTGTCACTGGCAGCGGCCCATGCATCGGCTATTTTTGAAAAGCAGCCCCTGTTCAAGTACCTGGGTGATGGCAACAACGAATTTGTACTGCCGGTACCGATGATGAATATCATCAATGGCGGTTCCCATGCGGATAACAGTGTGGACCTGCAGGAATTCATGATACTGCCCGTGGGTGCCCCCAGTTTCAAGGAGGCATTGCGTTACGGTACTGAGGTGTTCCATGCGCTGAAAAGTGTTTTGACTGCACGTGGCATGAACACGGCGGTGGGTGATGAAGGGGGGTTTGCGCCCGACTTGTCATCCAATGAGGAGGCTATAGAGGTTATCCTTGAGGCCATTGAAAAGGCCGGTTACAAGGCAGGCGAAGATATCTACCTGGGGCTTGATGTCGCCAGTTCAGAATTCTATAAAGACGGTAAATACGAGCTTGCATCGGAGGGGCGTTCCCTGAGTGCCGAGCAGATGGTTGATTTCCTTGCGGAGTGGGTTGATAAGTACCCGATTATCACCATTGAAGATGGCCTGGATGAAGGCGACTGGGATGGCTGGGCCCTGCTTACCGAACGACTGGGTGATAAGGTACAGCTGGTGGGTGATGACCTGTTCGTGACCAACACCAAAATCTTCAAGGAAGGTATAGATAAAGGTATTGCCAATTCTATCCTGATCAAATTCAACCAGATCGGTACCCTGTCTGAGACTATCGATGCCATCAAAATGGCCCATGACTCGGGTTATACCGCAGTGGTCTCTCATCGTTCCGGTGAAACCGAAGACAGCACCATAGCTGACCTGTGTGTGGCCATGAGTACGGGGCAGATCAAAACTGGCTCATTGTCACGCTCTGATCGTGTTGCCAAATACAACCAGTTGCTACGTATCGAAGAGACGCTTTGTGATAAGGCGAAGTATGCGGGCAGGGCAGCATTCAAGCATCTAGCCTGAATCTAGTTCGTGAAATGGATCATCGCATTGCTCCTCGGCCTGTTACTGGTGCTCCAGTACAGGCTGTGGATTAGTGATGGTGGTATTCCCGAGGTACTGCACCTGCAGCAGGAAGTCGCCACTGCCGAGCTTGAAAAAAGCAGGCTGGAAGAAAGAAACACCGGCCTGGATGCCGAAGTGGCCGACCTGAAAACCGGTATTGATGCGATTGAAGAGCGGGCACGTAGTGAGCTGGGTATGCTGGGAAAAGACGAAATCTTTTACCAGATTATTAAATCCGATGAATCACCCGATCCGTCCGCGCAAGATAATGCAAAATGAATACATCTAAAACATTCTGGGCCATAGTGCCGGCTGCTGGCGTTGGTCAGCGTATGGCGGCGGACAAGCCCAAGCAATACCTCCCGTTACTGGATAAAACCGTGTTAGAGCATAGCCTGCAGCGCCTGCTCGATATGCCCCTGATTGCTGGTGTGGTTATCGCGCTGGATAGCAATGATCAATACTGGCCACTATTGCAGTTTGAACATACCAAACCCGTGCATGTGGTAGATGGTGGTCGTGAGCGTTGTGACTCGGTCATGAACGCGTTGCGGTTCCTGCAGCAATCCCTTACCGGTGCCAGGCCTGAAGATGTATGGGTGCTGGTACATGATGCTGCTCGACCCTGTGTCAGGGCCGAGGATATCGAACGTCTGATCGAGGCAGCTAGTCACGATGAACATGGCGGTTTACTGGCCTTGCCGGTAAGGGATACGATGAAGCGGCAGATGGAAAATAACCGGGTACAAACAACGATTGATCGAAGTGGTTTATGGCACGCCTTAACGCCGCAGATGTTCAGGTTGCCCCTGTTATTAAATGCACTTGAACAGTCACGGACCAGGGGGCTACAGGTGACTGATGATGCCTCGGCCATGGAGCTCGAAGGCTATCACCCCTTACTGGTTGAAGGGCGTGAGGATAATATAAAGATCACCCGTCCATTCGATCTTGAGCTGGCTCAGCTTTATCTAGGCTATCAATCCACTGATCGATAGCTTTTTAAATCGTTTATTGTTGCATATCACGCTTTTTCTGGCTTATCAGAATATCCCTACTATATATATTGTATTGATCTATTCGCTTTTAACTTCTAATGGTGTAAGCAGAGCCTGTGCACTCACCCGTTCGAGTAGTGCCGATGGCGTGCTGTTTATGTGATTTATAGAATATGCCTGATACTTATTCTTCCGATATAAAAAACGATAGCTCTATGCTGTCCCTTAATCTACGGCTACGCATCCTCCTGCCATTGTGTCTGGTTTCATTTTTCCTGTTGATAGTTTTTTCGGTTAATGTTTTTCAACAGGAGGAGTCACATATTGACGATGAGTTACAGCATAGCCTCAAATCTGTGCAGGCAGTTTACCGTACGGCAATAGAGGAACATGCAGAAAAAATGATGGCCGTCATTGAAATGATTGCCGATCAGTCTGCCATTAAAAAGGCACTAGTCGAAGAAAGCAGGAGTGAGCTACTGGCTCTTTCAGATCTTGTTTTTCAGCGGCTATCGGCCACCTATAAAATTACACATTATTACTTTCATGATGTAAATGGGGTGAATATCCTGCGCGTCCACCAACCACAACGATTTGGTGATGAAATTAATCGTTTTACGATGCGTAGCTCCAGATTATCTGGAAAGGTTTCTTATGGTATTGAGCTTGGTCCCCTCGGTACCTTTACACTGCGTGTCGTTGCTCCTGTATATGATCAGGGGAAAATAATTGGTTATATAGAGCTGGGCGAAGAGGTTGATGATTTTGTCGCTATTATCCATAAAGCCTTTAGTGTGGAAGTTATTGTGGCTATTGATAAGCAGTATCTCGTCGAGGAAGACTGGAAATCGGGTATGCGTATGCTGGGACGCGAATCGGACTGGGACCTGGTAAATAATTTTGTCATGGTAACGAAAACATTAAGCGAGACTAGTGAAAGTATAGTTGATGTAGTGGCACACAATCTCGATGCTGCTGTGACGGGTAATGCACAGGTTGATATTGATGAACATAATTATCGCATGGCAATTGTTCCATTTTATGATGTTATGCAGCGACCAGTTGGGCGACTTATTGTTTTGCGGGATATGACAGCACGAGTCTATGATAACTACAGGTTGATTATGATTATTGCTATAACGGCCCTGGTTATTGGTGTTCTGTTATTTGCATTCTTTTACTGGTTACTGGGTGATGCAGAAAGAAACCTGCAAAAATCACGTCTAAAGCTGCAGTCAAGTAAGAAGCGTTTGATGCAGGCACAGCGTATGGCGCATTTTGCAAATTGGGAATGGGATTTGCAAAATGATACACTGAGTTTTTCAGATGAAATGCTGAGTATCCTTGGTGTCACATCCAAAGATCTATTATTAACCTTTGATGAATTGCTTAATTGTGTGCATGTTAATGATCGAGACGGTTTTGTTGCCTTTATCAATAGGGCAAAAAATATATCATCTGTACAGGAGTATACTCATCGTATTGTTCATGCTGATAATGTAGAGCACACCTTGCAGCATTTTGCACAATTGGAATATGATGATAATGGTGCAGCTAAAAATATTAACCTGACCATTAATGATGTTACCAGCCAGTTCCAGGCTGAAAAGCTATCGGCGAGGGTGGGTCGCATACTTGAACACTCATGGAATGAGATTTATGCCTTTGATGCTGAAAACTACCTATTTGTCGATGTCAGTGATGGTGCCTGTAATAACCTGGGTTACTCGATTGATGAATTGAGAGCAATGACACCGATGGATATTAAAGAGTTTGATACCAGGGTAAAACTGGATCAACTGGTGAGTGGGCTTCGCCGTGGTAAGCAGTCATACCTGACTTACGAGACTATGCACCAGCGTAAAAATGGCACGCATTACCCGGTAGAGGTAAGGCTGCAGTTATCCAGTATGGAAAACCCGCCGGTATTCATTGCAATTGTCCAGGATATAAGTGATCGCCTGGATTTTATTAAGCAGTTACAACATAAGGCAACCCACGACGAGCTTACTGGTCTGCCAAATCGGTTTTTATTGCTGGAAAAATTAACGGAAAAAATACACCTGGCAAAAAGAGAATTACACCTGGTTGCGGTAATTATTGTTGATCTAATCCAGCTTAAGGAAATCAACGATACACTGGGGCACCATAATGGTGATATCGTGCTGGAGAGGATTGCTTTGCGCCTGGATAATCGTTTTAGCCTGCCTAATTTTGTTTCACGTCTGGATGGTAATGAATTGGCGGTGGTGCTTGATCTTGAAGATGTGCAACTACTAGAAAAGTATATTGAAGAAATCCAGTCTATCCTGGAGCAACCGGTAATTGTCGAGGATATGCCGCTTGACGTGGAAGTGGCTATGGGCATTGCTATCTTTCCCGAACATGGTGAAACGCCAACGACACTGCTGCAGCATGCAGATATTGCGATGCGCATTGCCAAGGATGAATCAAAAAATATCGTTATTTACGATGCAGCCAGTGACCCTTTTAGCCTGCGTCATTTAACCCTGCTCGCGGAATTAAAAAATGCAATACGGGATGATGAGCTGGTGATGTATTACCAGCCTAAAATTAACGTATTGACAGGTGATTTAAGTAGTGTCGAGGCACTAGTGCGCTGGCCGCATAAAGTTGAGGGGATGATTCCACCGAATGACTTTATACCCCTGGTAGAGCAGTCTGGTCTGATTCGTCCATTTACGCAAATGGTATTACGCCAGTCGGTGAAGCAATGCAGGAGCTGGCTCGACCAGGGTTATGACTTCAAGGTGGCAGTTAACCTTTCAACGCGTAATTTGCTAGAGCCTGACCTTGCTGAAAATATTGAAATGATACTGGCTGAATATGCGGTACCAGCAGATAATCTGATCCTTGAGATAACCGAGTCCGCCGTTATGAGCCGGCCTGAAAATGCCTTAAAAATCCTCTCGCATCTTCATGCCACCGGTGTGCAATTATCTATTGATGACTTTGGTACCGGCTATTCTTCGCTGGCGTATTTGAAGCGCTTACCGGTTAACGAGCTTAAGATTGATCTCTCCTTTGTTATTGGCATGGACAAGAATGAGAATGATGCGGTTATCGTCCGCTCAACTATCGATCTTGCGCACAATCTGGGGCTGACCGTGGTTGCAGAAGGTGTTGAGAATAAAGGAATCCTGCAATTACTCGCAACCATGGGTTGTGATACAGCGCAGGGCTACCATCTTGCCCGTCCTATGCCGGGTAAGGAATTAATATCCTGCATGGATGAAATTTGTGGTCGTGCCAGGGATATCAAGATCAGCAATTAGTTTTCACCCCGGTCGTGTCACTGATACACGGCCTATGTTACAGTCGGTTTAAATCAATTTATCTGGAATTATTCTATGTCTGAAATACGCATTGGACAGGGGTATGATGTGCATGCCTTTACTGATGGTAGCGCTATAACACTGGGTGGCGTCAGCATTCCCCATAGCAGGGCATTCCTCGCGCATTCTGATGGTGATGTACTTATCCATGCCCTGTGCGATGCCCTGCTCGGTGCGCTGGCTCTGGGTGACATCGGCCAGCACTTTCCCGATACAGATGCCGCCTATAAAAATGCCAATAGCCGTGATTTACTAAAACAGGTAGTGAAACTGGTTCATCAACAGGGCTACCGGTTGCTTAACCTGGATAGTACGCTGGTTGCGCAGTCACCCAAAATGGCTGGGCATATTCCTAAAATGTGTGAAAATCTTGCCGCAGATTGCCAGGTTTTGAGCTCCCAGGTGAGTGTTAAGGCGACGACGACAGAAAGGTTGGGGTTTGAGGGGAGAGAAGAGGGTATTTCGGCACAGGTTATTGTTTTATTGAAAAAGCTATAAAAAAAGATTAAATAATAACTTATACTTGAAAGTTAATGAGAATGTTTAAATGACGTCACTATATGCTTATATATATTCACGGATTTAACAGTTCGCCCGCATCCTATAAAGCCAATCTGCTAAAACAATATGCAGAATCAGCAGGTATTGCTGAGCGTTTACTTATCCCTGAGTTATCTGCAGTGCCGGCTAAGGCAATCGCGCAGTTAAGACAACTTATTGAACAATCCCTGCGGTCTAAAAATATCAGGTCCGGCTGCCCTGTGTCCTTAATTGGCAGTTCATTGGGTGGTTATTATGCAACCTTCCTGGCCGAGACCTATGATTGCCGGGTGGTGCTGATAAACCCGGTGGTCAATCCCTACATACTGCTCGAAGAAGCCCTGGGTCCTAATAAGAACTACTATACGGGCGAAGAATACGAAATAACCGCCGAGCATATAGAGCAGCTCAGGGCGATTGAAATTGAGACCATCACGCACCCCGATCGCTATCTGCTGATGTTACAAACCGGTGATGAGGTGCTCGACTATACCCTGGCGATGGAAAAATATGCTGCAGTGCCTTCTATTGTCGAAGAAGGTGGCAGTCACGAGTTTATGGGATTCGACCGGCATCTGGAAACTGTGTTAGCCTTCTGCGGTATTAATTGCCTCAAAAATTATTCATAAAAAGGATACACCATGTCATTAGGCCCAGTCATGCTGGATCTGGTGGGTACATCAATTAGCCCCGAAGAACGTGAAATGATCCAGCATCCCCAGGCCGGGGGTCTTATTTTATTCAGTCGTAACTATGAGTCACCCGAGCAGATTACTGAACTGGTGCGTGAGGTGCATAGCCTGCGTACACCTCACCTGCTGGTCGCTGTTGACCAGGAGGGTGGGCGCGTACAGCGTTTCAGGGAGGGATTTAGTCGTATTCCCCCGGCAGCAACCTATGGTGCAATCTACAGGACAAACCCCCGGCAGGCGCGGCAAATGGCTGAAACCTGTGGCTGGTTGATGGCGGCAGAATGTCGAGCCGCCGGTATAGATATGAGTTTTGCCCCGGTACTGGACCTGGGCAGGGGCGTCAGTGGCGTGATTGGTGACCGGGCCTTCCATCACCAGCCCAACGTGGTTGCTGAGCTGGCCAATGCCTGGATGCAGGGTATGAAAAGGGCCGGTATGTCGGCTACAGGTAAGCACTTTCCCGGTCATGGCTCGATTAAGGAGGATTCCCATGTCGCCCATCCCGTGGACCACCGCCCACTGAATGACATCATGATGGAAGATATACTGCCGTTTGAGCGCATGATTCACCTGGGGCTGGCCGCAGTGATGCCCGCCCATGTCGTGTTTCCGGCTATCGATGATAAGCCGGCGGGCTACTCTTCTCGCTGGTTGCAGGAGATCCTGCGTCAGCAGCTGGGCTTTCAGGGGGTGATCTTCAGTGATGACCTGAGTATAAAAACAACAAATATTATA
>JAOUMO010000245.1 GCA_029881425.1 Gammaproteobacteria bacterium | reverse complement strand
CAACCCGGCCGACCTGCGCGTGGACACCTTTCGTGCCTCGGGCGCCGGCGGCCAGCACGTCAACAAGACCGATTCGGCGGTGCGCCTGACGCATATCCCCACGGGCGTAGTGGTGGAATGCCAGGATGAACGCTCGCAGCACAAGAACCGCGCCCGTGCGCTGTCCCTGCTGCAGGCCAGGCTAGTGAACGCGGAAAAGGAAAAACGTCACTCCGAACAGGCCGAGACACGTAAGTCCCTGGTGGGCAGTGGTGATCGCTCGGAACGCATCCGTACCTACAACTTCCCACAGGGCCGCATTACCGACCACCGCATCAACCTGACGCTGTATAAGCTGGATGACTTCGTGCAGGGCGACATGAACCCGGTGATTGATCCGCTGATTAATGAATATCAGGCAGAACAGCTGGCCGCACTGGCCGACCAGTGATCATCCGCCAGCTGTTAGCCGAGGCCGGCCAGCAGCTGGCGCAGGTATCCGAGTCACCACGACTGGATGCCGAGGTCCTGCTGTGCCACCTGCTCGACAAGGATCGCAGCTATTTGCTGACCTGGCCGGATAAGGCGCTGGATGAGCCGGTACTGGCCGCATTCCAGCAGCTACTGCAACAGCGACTGGCCGGCACACCGGTGGCGCACCTCACCGGCCAGCGTGAATTCTGGTCGCTGCCACTCCAGATCAACCAACACACCCTGATCCCGCGCCCGGATACCGAATGCCTGGTTGAACAGGTTTTGCAGGCCTACCCCGCTTCGGCACAGCTTGTAGTGGCCGACCTTGGCACTGGCAGTGGCGCGATAGCCCTGGCGCTGGCCTCGGAACGACCCAACTGGCAGATTGTCGCCACGGACAGCTCCACCGAGGCGTTGCAGGTCGCACGCAGCAATGCAGCATCACTGGGTATTAACAACATCGAATTCCGCCAGGGTAACTGGCTGGCGGCACTGCCCGCTATCCCGTTCGACATCATCGCCAGCAACCCCCCTTATATCTGCGACGCGGATCCCCACCTGCAACAGGGTGATGTGCGCTTTGAACCCCTGTCCGCACTGGCCTCGGGCGAAGATGGCCTGGATGCGATTCGCCATATCTGTAGCACCGCCATGCACCACCTGAAACCCGGTGGCCTGCTGATCCTGGAACACGGCTACGACCAGCAGCAGGCGGTCGCCGATATTTTTCATATAAATGGCTTCAAAACAATCCATCAGGCCTCAGATCTTGGCCATAATCCACGCACCACGTCAGGAAATAAACCAAAGTAAAACAGTAGCTTATAATCAATCAATCAAGGCAATCCTATTTTTATAAGAAATTCCTTATCAATAACAAAATACTTGCTATATTTTTTCATTTATCCTAAATTGTCGGTCATGAAAGATTCGCATGATCTGATTAAACACCGTGAAATCCGCTTCTGTCACCTGCACCCGGATAGCAACCAGGCACGAAGCGCTTTACTGCTGTTGAGTGATGCTGACGGCATCATCGATATCAAGCACGTTAATGAACTGTGCCTGTATGTCAGTTATGACGTGCGTATGCTCACGCTACAGGCGATAGAAGACGTACTGGCCAGGATTGGCTACCACCTCGATAACCGCCTGCTAACCCGCATGAAGCGTTCACTCTATAGCTATTCTGAAGACACCCAGCGCGCCAACCTGGGCTGCTCCGACTCCACCGATAACACCACCATGATCTTTGTTAAGCGCTACAGCAACAACTACCATGGCTGCCGCGACAAACGCCCCGAGCACTGGCGTAAATACCTTTAGCGCGTTACACATTCAATTCAACCTGATACGACACTTTCAGGATTAAGAAATACCTGTTACACCCTGCAACCAGGCACCAAAATCAAAAGCATTCGTCCGCAAATGAACGAGAAGATACGCTAATATTTTGTTAGTGCGCCTGCGGCATACTGGGCCTTAAATATGCCTTGCCCTGATGTAAATGAAGTTACTGATAGATCATTTGCGTTAATTCGCGTTCATTTGCGGACAGATGTTTTTATCTTTTCCTCAAAAACTACTCCAGCTGGATTAAGATACTGCCATTAACACCGCCCCGGTTTATGCCTTTAAACTTTAGTCTTTAGACCTTAAACTAAGCCCACTTATGAATGATCAACAGCTGTTACGTTATAGCCGGCAAATCCTGCTGCCCCAGTTTGGTATCGAGGGCCAGCAAAAACTGCTCGATGCCCATGTACTGATTATCGGCCTCGGCGGACTCGGCTCACCCGTGGCGATGTATCTCGCCGCAGCCGGTATCGGTAAACTCACCCTGGTCGATGACGACCGGGTTGACCTGAGCAACCTGCAACGTCAGATCATCCATAGCACC
>JAOUMO010000092.1 GCA_029881425.1 Gammaproteobacteria bacterium | reverse complement strand
AGCCTTATTGAACACCGGTATCAGTACCGGCCTGCCAGCTGACTGTTTAAGCTGATTGATAATAGCGCAACCCAGGTCTACATCATGGGTACCCGGCACGCCACGTGTTGCGAGCAGTGGATGCACCGTTGCTGCCAGCTGCTGGCGTTGCTCTCGGGTTTTATACAGGTCATCAATTGAAAAGCTTACGACGCGCTTATTGCAGATACGGCTCAATAACAGGCCTAGAATTTTGCACAGTGTCGATTTACCTGACCCCTGGGCGCCATTAATGCCAAAGATCAGGGGCACATCGGTATGCTTTTCAGCAATCCAGATAGCCATAGGCAAATACAGGCGTTCCAGCTGTTCGATCATCTCATCGTGATGACTGATTTGTTCCCGTTGTAACAACGCGAGGTAATCATCGAGGATAGCCTGTTTAAAGCCGGTTATTTTTAAGGCATCTTCCCGACTTAGCTCAACGGGCCAGATCGATGGATGATGAACGGATGGTGATGACATAATTTTCTTCAGCCATAAAAAAAGGATACCCCTAAGGATATCCTTTTTAAGCTTACAAATCAGATTGAAAACAGGCTGTTATTTACCTGCACTACCGGTAACAGCACTGGGATCCACCTGGTACATGGCTGGCAGGGAATGCGCTATGCCCTTATGACAGTCAATACAGGTTTTACCCTCTTCAAAGCCTTCTGTATGACGTGTTACGGCACGTCTTTGCTGGGCAACGAAATCCATTGAATCATAGTCGTGGCAGTTACGGCACTCCCTCGAGTCAGTGGCCTTCATGGTCTTCCAGACATTCTGCGCCAGCTTGAGACGCTTGGCTTCAAATTTCTCCGGTGTATCTATAGAACCCAGCGCCTTATGTAATAACTCATTACTGGCCTGGATTTTACGGATCATCTTATGCACCCAGGGTTTGGGCACATGGCAATCTGGACAGGTTGCTCTCACACCGCTGCGGTTGGCATAATGGATGGTATCCTGGTATTCACGATACACATTCTCTTCCATCTCATGGCAGGAAATACAGAATGATTCCTGGTTAGTTGCTTCCATGGCAGTATTGAAACCACCCCAGAAGATAACACCTGCCACAAAACCACCGATGAGAAGGCTGCCCAGTGACGCAGCACTGGGACGTTTAAGCTTTTCCAAAATCGAATTCATGCTCATCTTTTCATCTCTCTTTAATTTTTTTCATCCACAGATTATTTATGAATCGCACTAACTGGTTTAAAGGTATTCTCTACCAGCGGTTTGGCATCGGCCTGTGGTACATGGCACTGGGTGCAGAAATAACGGCGTGCTGCAACATTTGCCATCACATTGCTATCACGATTGGCAAAGTGAGTTTGTGAAATCTTGGTGGCATGGGCCTCTTTATAATTGGTCCAGCTATGGCAGGTCAGGCACTTATTAAACTTTAGATTAATTTTGTAACCCGTAATCTTATGCGGTATCAATGGTGGCTGCTGCACATAATCGCGCGCGATGGGATCACGATCGGGGATATTCCGTTTTACTGCGACCTGATTGGACTTTGTGTCCAGATCATTTGCACCACGTAATGACTGCACCTGTTCCGCAGATACCTGTGACGTAAAGCCCAGGATACCTAAGGTCAGGATGATTCCTGCTACCAGTGATTTTTTCATGGCAAGACCTCTCTCTGATGAGTAACTTTAATTGAAATTTTATTGTTAAAACGATGATCAAACTGAAACACGTCTTTCGAACAAATGTCGATACAACGTCCACAGTTAGTACAGTTCGATGACAGTATCACCGGACCGATATTTTTCTCCTGCCCCCTCAATGCAGGTGTAATCACCTGGGGTTCGGGACAGACAACGAAACACTCCATGCAATCGTCACATTGACTACGATTAATGGCATTGACACGCACTAAACTAAACTTGCCCAACAGGCTGTAAAAGGCACCCACGGGACAGACATGGCCGCACCAGCCACGGCGACTGACAAAGGCATCGAAAATAAAAATGGACAATATCATCCAGCCAGCCATGCCCATGCCAAATACCAGCGAACGATTGATAATGGATACCGGATTGACCAGCTCCCAGACCATGACCTGGGTGATAGCGGCAAGCAGCAAGCTCATGCCCAATATCCAGTAACGTGTCTTGCGTGAATACTGCGCACCTGACTTGATACCCAGCTTCAGGCGTAACCACTCGGCTGCATCGGTTACGATATTTACCGGGCACACCCAGGCACAATATACACGTCCACCCACCAGCATATAAAATGCCAGCACAATCAATGCGCCAACAATCGCCGTCGCCTCCATCACGTGACCCGCAAACAGGGATTGCCATAATACATAGGGATCGCTTAAGGGTAAAACATCCAGGGTTAAACTGGAAATCATATTACCCTTAACAATCCATACGCCAAACCAGGGCCCGGCAAGAAACAGTCCCAGAATACCCAGCTGTGACAGGCGACGCAGTAATAACCACTTATGCGCCACTAACCAGCCTTTTTTCTGCACTGCATCCAGTCCCAGTTTGTTTATCGCCGTTGGCATTATTTAGCAAACCCCCGGTTTAAACGCTGCAGGGGGTTTTCTGAAAATGGCGTATCCTGTTGCTTGTCCTGCTGGATAAGACCTTCACCTTCATAATCATAATCCTGACCTTTTGGCAGATTATATTTATGTTGCTGATCGGGCGTCACCAGACTGCCACCGGCCTTCTGTTTTTCCTCCCAGCCCAGGCGATAGTGCTTACCCAGCTCACCCTTGGCAAGCTGGATTGGGAACACCTTGATCGCCGCCTGATCGAGAATACAGGCGTGCTCACACTTACCACAGCCAGTACAGGCATCAGAATGTACAACAGGGATAAACAGGGCGTGTTTACCCGTGCGCACATTGTGCTGCCGGTCCAGGGTTATAGCCTTGCCACGCGCGGGACAGACGTTATAGCAAACTTCACAACGCAGTCCCTGGAAGGCAATGCAATTTTCCTGGTCCGAAACAACGGCAAGGCCCATGCGGGCATCATCGATATTCGTCAACTGTGGCTCCAGTGCACCGGTGGGACAGGCTTTGACACAGGGAATGTCATCGCACATTTCACAGGGCACCTTGCGCGCTTCAAAATAAGGGGTTCCGACGACCACATCATCGCCCAGTTGCGCCAATTTGAGCGTGTCATAGGGACAATCGCGCACACACAAACCACAACGGATACAGGCCGATAAAAAGTCTTTTTCATCGGCCACACCCGGCGGCCTGATGGCATCAGCTGGCAGGGATATAGACTGTCTCGAATACAAGCCCAGCCCTAATCCAAGCAGGCTTACACCACCGGCAGTCCTGGCCATTGAGACCAGGAAATTACGCCGGCTTTGTGCAGCTAATGCCTGTTTGTGAGTATCTGATGTCACCTGTTATTGCCTCAATTCCCCTCCCGAAGGAGGAGACAGCTCTCTAAGCCTTAACGATCTTGACTGCACATTTCTTAAAGTCAGTTTCCTTGGATAAGGGATCGGTTGCATCCAGGGTGACTTTATTGATTAGACGGCCCGCATCAAACCAGGGCACAAAGACCAGGCCTTCTGGCACGCGATTACGTCCACGTGTTTCGATCTGGGCCTCGACTTCACCGCGACGGGAAATGACTTTCGCCGCCATACCACGACGTAAGCCGCGTTTCTTCGCATCATTCGGGTGCATAAAGATCACCGCATCGGGGAAGGCACGATAGAGCTCAGGGACACGACGTGTCATGGTACCGGAATGCCAGTGCTCGAGAACACGACCGGTACATAGCCATAAATCGTATTCTTTATCCGGGCTTTCTGCCGCTGGCTCATAAGGCGCGGTAATAATATTGGCCTTGCCATCTGGTTTACCATAGAACTTAAAGTCTTCACCCGCTGCGACATAGGGGTCATAACCTTCCTTGTAGCGCCACAGTGTTTCTTTACCGTTCACCACTGGCCAGCGTAAACCGCGAACCTTATGGTAGGTATCAAAATCAGCCAGTTCATGACCTTTCTTGGGACCTTCTAACTGGAAACGACGGTATTCTTCAAACAAACCCTTCTGCACATAGTAGCCAAAATGCTCCATTTCATGATTACGGTAGCTGTTACCACGATCGTCCATTACGGTCTGCTTCTTGAATTTATCGACCTGGCCATTCGCATAGAGCATGTCATACATGGTTTTACCCTTGTACTGGGGCGCCTGGTCTAACAGCTCAGCGGGCCAGACCTCTTCCATCTTGAAGCGTTTGGAGAATTCCATCAGCTGCCACAGGTCAGACTTGGCTTCACCGGGTGCAGGTACCTGCTCACGCCAGAACTGGGTACGGCGCTCTGCATTTCCGTAGGCACCTTCTTTTTCTGTCCACATCGCGGTGGGCAAAATCAGGTCAGCGGCCATTGCCGTTACCGTGGGATAGGGATCTGAAACAACGATAAAGTTGTCCGGGTTACGGTAACCGGGCAGGCCCTCTTCATTCATGTTGGCCGCGGCCTGCATATTGTTGTTACACATTACCCAGTAAGCATTCAGCTTGCCGTCTTTTAACATGCGATGCTGCAATACGGCATGGTAGCCTTTTTTACCGGGAATGGTTTCTGCGGGTAGCTTCCAGATTTTTTCGGCAAACTCACGGTGGGGCTTCTTCATGATCACATAGTCAGCAGGCAGGCGATGCACAAAGGTACCGACTTCACGCGCTGTACCACAGGCTGAAGGCTGACCTGTCAGTGAGAATGGGCCATTACCCGGTTGTGAAATTTTGCCGGTTAACAGATGCACGTTGTACATCAGGCCATTAACCCAGACACCACGGGTATGCTGGTTGAAGCCCATGGTCCATAAAGAGGTGATTTTCTTTTTGGGATCGGCATACAGCTTGGCTAAACGCAGCAACTGGTCTTTGGGCACACCTGAAATTTCATGGGCCTTTTCAAGCGTATAGGGCGCAACAGACTGTTTATATTCTTCGAAGTTGATCTTGCTCAGCTTGCCCTTATTGGCATTCTTCGCTTTCTGCTGCAACGGATGACTATCACGTAAACCATAACCGATATCAGTCGGGGTTTTGGTAAAGTTGACATGCTTATCCAGGAAGCTCTTGTCATAGGCATTATTCTGGATAATGTAATTGGCAATATAGTTCAGGATCGCCAGGTCGGTCTGTGGATGGAACACCATCGCGTTATCTGCCAGGTCGAAGCAGCGATGCTCATAGGTAGATAGTACATGCACTTCACTGTCGGGCTTGGTCAAACGGGTATCGGTAATACGTGTCCACAAAATGGGGTGCATTTCCGCCATATTGGAACCCCAGAGCACAAAGGCATCCGCATGTTCCAGATCATCGTAACAACCCATGGGCTCATCTGAGCCAAAACCACGGATAAAGGCACCTACCGCAGAGGCCATACAGTGACGCGCATTTGGGTCGATGTTATTCGAACGGAAACCGGCCTTGAATAATTTGGATGCGGCATAACCTTCCCATACGGTCCACTGGCCTGAACCGAACATACCCACGCGAGAGGTCATCTGCTCAACAGGTTTGCCCTTGTTCTCTTCCATTGATTTTTTCTGCGCGGCTTTAAACTTCTCCGCCATCACATCAAAGGCCTCATCCCAGGAGACTTCCTCGAATTCACCTTCCTTATCGTACTTGCCATTGGTTTTACGCAGCAGAGGCTTGGTCAGGCGATCTTTGCCGTACATGATCTTGGACAGGAAATAGCCCTTGATACAGTTCAGGCCACGGTTAACCGGCGCATCCGGGTCACCCTGGGTAGCCACCACCTTGTCATCTTTGGTGCCGACAAGGACACTACAACCCGTACCGCAGAAACGGCAGGGGGCCTTGTCCCATCGAATATTGTCACTACCACCCGATTGGGCGATAGCATCTTTTATGCCCGGTATTGTTACACCGGCTGCGGCCGCAGTGGCTGCAATTGCATTGTTTTTTACGAAGTCACGCCGAGTCAATTTCATGCTGACATCCTCTCTCCGGTAGCTGTAAGTTCATTATTACTAATTTCATCACTAAACTGATAAACCATGGAAGCCGATAACACCCCTTTCACATCATGAAAACTGGAAATGGTATCCGCTACAAATCGTCTTTCATCACTCTCTACAGTCACGATCAGCCGGCCATTATCGGTTTTGGTATGCACCTCTACACCCGATATTTTTTTCAGACTGGCTTCAACCTGATCGATAAATTCGGCCCTGGCATGCACCAGGACGCCGCAAATATTAAATTCACTCATGGAGGGTCTCCGTTGGATCAGAATATTTAACTTGAATAGCATTAACAGGACAGGTGGAAACACATTCACCACAACCATTACAGACCGATGAATCCATCTCAATTAATGCCCTGCCACCAACAACCATCTTGAAGCGTATGGCGCGCATTTCGCAGACATCGCCACAGCTCTGACATGTAATACCCTGCTCAGATAAACAGTTGTTATTAAATGTTGCTTTATATTGCCAGGGTGCCTGGCCAGTAGAATCAGTCAACAACAGCGCCTTCTCGACACAGCTATTAACACAGGCCTGACAGAAGTCACAACCTGCTTTAGAAAAATCAACCTCAGGGAAACCACCGCCACCCCGTTTCAGGATACCGGCATGGCAGGCCGCTATACAATTATCACAGCGTGTACAGTGCTCTATGAATATTTCCTCGGACACAGCCCAAGGCGGCCTGACAACAACTTCAGCTTTAAAGTTGCCGCGCAAAAACTGTATTCTATTCAAGCTTTGCGTCATTACATCCTGCCAAATACAGCAAAATTGCTGCTCCAATTATTTAAGCACTATTCATAGGGGATTGAATTTGACCATGGTCAATTCAAAACAGCATATTATGTTTTTCTTATTTGAATTGCTTGATGTGCATCAACAGTCAGCCACGATTAATTCAGTCCTGCGGAAAAATAAGCCCTGCCCATTCAGGAATGAACCTGAGTATAGATCGAATGAATTACAGATGCAGGAAAACCTGACATTGATAAAAGGATTGATAACAACCTGAGCAAACGACAGGCAGCACGCATAGTTAGTCACGAGCCCCCGGCGCTTAGATTGCTGGCTTTGGGTACCTGACTTTCATACAGTCAGGCCTCTATCGAAACATATGTCTATTAACAACAATAATAGACAGGACATAACCAGGGGAAAAAAGAAGACAATATCATCCATGCAGGATGGCTTTATTTAACTGTATTAATAATTAAATTAACCGTTTGAGTAGAATCTATATCAACAGACATAACTTCGCCATAAAGATCACCCGGTTGCGCACCAGGCTGCCCAGACCTTGAAACTAATGCCACGACTTTTACCTGCTCGAAATTAGACAGTTTCATCGCAGGCATCATGGCCATGGCATCGTTCAATACCACATCCAGGGGCAGGACATCCGCTGTTTTCTTCACCGCTGCTAACGGCATAGGTGGCCCCTGCATCGCTTTTGCGAAGACAAATAATGTATCACCGGCATTCACTTTATTTTTCAATTGAGGATCAAGGCTAACACGCAGTTTAATTTCTGCGGCGGCTACAGCAGGCACGGCTTGCTGCAATGCCTGCTTCATGGCTTCAACCACATCCGGTGTTAAATTCTGTTCCGCCATAACAATCATACTGCGCAACTGGGTCTGTGACTCGATATCATTATTTAATTGTGGCTCCAGTTTATACCAGTGAACCAGTGCCTGTTTGTAATCATTCAGTTCATTCGACAACATACCTGACATCCACAGGCCCTGCATATGATCGGGGTTAATCTGCATCGCCTGCTCAATAACAGGCCTCGCTTTACCCGACATACGACCACCCTCGCTCATGGCCAGTGCATCTGCATAGCTCAATAAAAGATCGGCATTATCGGGCACCAGCTCTACAGTTTTTGCATAGGCAGGTACAGCTTTATTATACTGCTGCGTGGCTGCATAGGTACGTGCCAGCATATACCAGCCTTCTGGATTTTCAGGCTCTTTCTGTAGTCGTTGTTCCAGCTTGCGGATAGCATCTTCAATCGACATATTTGGCGCGCCTTCTTCTGCCACCTGCTGCTTATGCAAAGAGCCATCAATACTGTCATAACGTCCCAGCTGTGAATAAATCAGCAGGGCCACCAGCGGCACCGCCACCATCAACACCATCGCCAGTCCTTTTGATGATTGTATCTCGCCGGGCACTGTTGTCTGGCTTACCGATAAATCCATGGCAAGATTTTTTTCCAGCTCCTCTTTTGCCAGTTCATAAGCCGACTGGTCAATGACACCTTTACCTAAGTCATCTTTGAGTTCAGCAAGGCGATCTTTTGCTATCTGGATATTCTGCTGATCAAATGTTTCAGCTTCAAGCTCCTTCGGCTTCAATAACGCAGGCACAAAAAACAATAGCGCCAGTAAAATAAGGAGTGCAATGGTTGTAATAAATGCCAGCATAGTGTTCTACTTTAGTTTTATATTTGATGTCAGGTACAAAACAAAAAACGATATTCACCGTACCCGAATTTTTGAATCATTCTCGTTAATTAATCATCCAGCAGGGAGTGAGCCCTTGCCCTGTCCTGGTCAGTGACCTCAGCGCCTGGTTGTTGCCTCTGCTTGCGCATAAAGACAACCACTACTGTTAAACCCAGGACAAATAGAAATAATGGGCCTAACCAGAGCAACAGGGTAATCATTTTAAATGGTGGACGATAGAGAACAAAATCACCATAGCGCGTCACCATAAAGTCAACAATCTCATCCTTGTCCGATCCCTTGTCCAGCATTTCATAAACCTGCTTGCGCAAATCCTGTGCGAGCTCTGCATTAGAATCGGCCAGGTTCTGGTTCTGGCAGACAAGACAACGCAACTCGTTCATCAGCACGTTGTAATCGGCTTCCATCTGCGGCGTGGAAAATTCGTGAAGTTCAATTTTCGCCTGTACGGGCTGGATGAAAAGAAAAAGGCTTATCAACGCAAAGACATAGAAACGCAGTGAGCGCAAAATACTTATT
>JAOUMO010000091.1 GCA_029881425.1 Gammaproteobacteria bacterium | reverse complement strand
GAAGCCAGGGTGACGAATGGTTGAACCATTGGCGCGGAACTGGTTGCCCGCGCCACATGCGAGATCAACGGCCACGGTGTCGAGCGTGGCATGGATCATCTGGCAGGCAACGGTGCGTTTCCAGATTAATTCATAGAGTTTATGCTGGTCAGGTGTTAGATGCGATTTGATATCATCTGGCAAATGTTTTACCGATGTGGGGCGTATCGCCTCATGGGCTTCCTGTGCATTTTTTGATTTGGTTTTGAATACACGAATTTCTTCGGGCACATTGTCCTTGCCATAGCGCTGGGCGATAAGTTCGCGGATTTCATCCAGTGCCTCCTGTGCCAGGCTTAACGAGTCGGTACGCATGTAGGTAATCAAACCCACGGTTTCACCACCGATGTCTATACCTTCATAGAGTTGCTGTGCGGTACGCATGGTGCGCTGGGCAGTGAAGCGAATCTTTCTCGATGCTTCCTGTTGCAGTGTCGATGTTGTGAAGGGTGCTGCTGGATTGCGTTTACGTTGCTTCTTGTCTATTTTTGTAACAATCAGTTTGCCAGCGGCGGCCTTGATCAGGTTGTCCTGTACCTGATGCGCCAGTTCGCCATTATTAAACGTAAACTGTTCTACCTTTTCATTATTATAGAGTCGAAGTTTGGCGCTGAAGGGCTTCTGGGCTTTTTCGGTATCGGCATCGATGGTCCAGTATTCCTGTGGGTCGAAGGCCTCAATCTCTTCTTCGCGCTCGACTATCATGCGTAGCGCAGGGCTTTGTACCCGGCCTGCAGATAAGCCGCGTTGTACTTTTTTCCATAACAGGGGGGATAAATTAAAACCAACCAGGTAGTCCAGCGCACGTCGGGCCTGCTGGGCATTGATCATGTCCATGGAGAGTTCGCGTGGATTATCTATAGCCTCTTTGATGGCGCGTTTGGTGACTTCGTTAAAGACAACGCGATGCACGGTCTTATCGCCGAGCGTGCCATTTTCTTTTAATAGTTCATACAGGTGCCATGAAATGGCTTCCCCCTCGCGATCGAGATCGGTCGCGAGATAGAGGATGTCGGCTTTTTTAAGGGCTTTTATTATCGCATTGACGTGTTTTTCATTTTTTTCGATGAGTTGATACTTCATGCTGAAATCATGTTCAGTATCGATTGCGCCCTCTTTGGGTATCAGGTCGCGCACATGGCCATAGGAGGCCAGAACCTCAAAACCCTTACCCAGGTATTTCTTGATTGTTTTTGCTTTGGCCGGTGATTCTACGATAACAAGATTAGTGCTCATGGAGGGCTTTTTTATTATTTTCCGTTTTTGTTATTAATGCATATAGTCCACGATCTGGTCAAATACCATGCTTTCCATCCATGCATAGGCATTTTGTTCGCCGGGTTGACTGTAGAGAACGATCATAACGATCCACTTGAGTTGTTCAATATCCAGCTCAACATCCAGGGCAATTACCCTGTCCAGGATCAATTCACGTGTGGTAGCGGTGAGTATGCCGGACTGCTCAAGGAAAATAAGGAAGCCGATACATTCCGGATCAAGCAGGAGTTTTTCCAGCTCGCTGTATATCCTGATCGAGGTAGACTCAGCACCGCTCTCACCTGATTCATTCTGGATGTCGGCAAGGTCTTCAAGCCAGTCAAAGGCCCTGAGTATTTCGTGTTGTGGGAAACCCAGTTCTTCCAGTTGATCAACAACCATTTCTCTTTCGGGATCAACAGGGGTCTCTTCGCCAATAATATTCTCAAACAAATACATCAGGACATCTACAACAGTTTGCTTCATTCGGCTTCTCTTAATGCTTCGAATCAATACGTGAGTACAGCCCATTCTCGGAGATAACATGGCCCTGGAGTTCCAGGATTAATAGCATGGAGGCAATCTCGGCAGCATTTAGCGGGTTGCGTTCGACCAGTAGATCAATACTGGCGGCCTCATATTCCATGCTATCGAGTAGCGCCTGATGGTCTGGATCCAGGCTGTTTTCTATCTCGGACGACTCAATATGGGCGCTAGTATGGCTTGAAGAGGGGAAATTTACCAGCGGTAACAGTTCTTCGAGTATGTCTTCGGCTGTTTCGACCAGTTTTGCACCCTGTTTAATGAGGCTGTGACAGCCGCGTGCCAGTGGGTTGTGTATGGAGCCAGGGATGGCAAATACCTCCCTGTCCTGTTCCAGTGCATGGCGTGCGGTAATCAGGGAGCCGCTATTTTTAGCCGCCTCGACCACGAGGGTGCCCTGGGCGATGCCACTGATAATACGATTACGCCTGGGGAACAGGCCCTTATGGGGTTCGGTACCTACCGGTGACTCGGTAATGATGCAGCCATTTTGTGCGATCTGTTCCGCCAGTGCAGTATTTGAACTGGGGTATATCCGATTAAGTCCATTGGCAACGACGGCGACAGTACCGGCCAGTCCTTCAAGTGCCCCCCTGTGGCATTCGGTATCTATGCCCAGGGCCAGGCCGCTGGTAATGGTCAGCCCGGAGCCCGACAGGTGTCGTGCAAAGTCAAAGGCGGTGCGTTTACCTATGGCCGTGGGTGTCCTGCTACCGACCATGGCAAACTGCGGCTGGTTAAGGTAATCGGTATCACCTATGGCATAGAGCAGTATGGGGGGCTGGTTGATGGATTTCAGTGTTTGTGGATAGCGGGTATCTCCGATAAGGATAATCGCGTGCCCCGGGTTGCCCTGCCAGGCCAGGTCCCTGTCAATGCCTGCCAGGTCCGGTGATTTTATACGCTTGATGTTATCTGGATTAAGCCCGAGCTGTTCAAGCTCGGTTATCCCGGCAGAAAGAACACGATCTGCTGAAGTGAAGTGATTCAGCAGATCCTGTAGTTTGGTGGGTGGTAAGTTGCACCTGACCAGGGCCAGGCAGGCAGACAGTTCGTCCATGGTGTCTGTTAGTGCGGCTTCCTTACAGCGTCAAATTTCTTGATGACGCGGGTTGATTCCAGGATCAGGCCGTAACTGACTTTATCGAAGGTCTTGAAAATCATCATCAGGCCACTGCGCTCATCCGGTAGTTGTACCATCAGCTTGTCTTCCTCTCCGCGCTTCACATTTTTCAAACTTAAGGACCGGTCCCTTGCGAGCATGCCCTTCTGGTATGTGCCCAGTAAGTGGCCGATTTCGAGGCCATCATCCTTGCCCTTATTGATTACAGCGATCTGGTGTTTGGCGATGCTTGAAATGGCATCCAGCAGAGATATGACCTTCGCATTAATATCCTTGTCAGGCAGGCGAGGGTAGTACATCTGGTCTATGGCGCTCTTATCGGAGGGCAGTAAACGGTCGCCAATCAGGACTTCGCGTTGTGTGGAGACCAGCTCCCCCGTTGAAGGTGTGCCGTAACTGCTGATACGTGCCTGCCCGGCATAGATGATCTCATAGCCCAGGGTATCGTTGGTATCGGGATCGATCAGCTCGTTGCCCTTACGGAATACGCTATAACGGATACGCTCTTTGTCGAGCTCACCACGGACATAAATCTTATTGGAGGCACCCATAATCAGGTGTGCGTCATCGCTGCCTACGATATAGGGCGCGGCTTCCCATTCTTCGTCCGAGATGACGCGTGGACGCGTGAGAAACTGGCGTATGGCGTCACTGGGTATAGTTGGAATGGCCTCGTTGAGTGACTGGCGATGGATATTTGGCGATAACTTGATCACTTTTTTGCCCTGCGTCATCTGCTCAGTGCGAATAGTGTCTTCACCACGAGAGAGCTGGATCTGTGGCATGCCATTAACATAGATCAGGGTCAGGATATCACCGGGATAGATCAGGTGGGGGTTTTTTACCTGGGGGTTGCGATACCATATCTCTGGCCAGTACCAGGGGTCCTGGAGGAATTTGGTGGCGATGTCCCACAGGGTGTCGCCCTTGACCACGATATATTGTCTGGGATAATCCGCCTTGATTTGAATCTCTGAGGTGGTTGCCGGTGCGGGTGCGACTTCGGTATTGGTCGATTCAATGGATCCGGTTTGCTGCTCGAACTTTTGCGCTGGCTGTTCCTGCATATCAGATGCAGCTGAAGACTCAGGTACAGTGGAACAGGCGGAATGCATTAAAACTGTTCCAATTAGGAGTGCAGACAGTCCAGTTCGGGTACTGATTGCTCTAATATCCAAGGTGTAATCCCCATATTTATCCGTGGTTTTCAAGAGTTTAGCCGATAAAGTTGAATTAATGAAGTAAGTTTTGCGCGTATTTGTGGTCTATTGCGGATGATTTTCCACAAAGATGAGCGGATCAGGGTAAAATTGTCAGCTGATTCATAATTTTTTGAGAATTAGAGAAGGTTTTTATTCATGGCCAGACTGGACATCCTGAAGTTCCCCGACAACCGCTTGCGCACCATTGCCAAACCTGTGGACGTGGTCGATGAAAGCATCCGTCAGTTAGTCGATGATATGTTTGAAACCATGTACGAGGCACCGGGCATAGGGCTTGCCGCGACACAGGTCAATGTACATCAGCGCGTGGTGGTGATTGATGTGTCGAAGGAAAAAGATCAGCCGTTATGCCTGATTAATCCGGAAATCATTGAAAAAGATGGTATCGAAGAATGCGACGAGGGCTGTCTGTCCGTACCCGGTTTTTATGAAAAGGTCACGCGGGCTGAGTTTATCAAGGTCAGGGCGCTTGATCGTGAGGGCAAGGCCTTCGAACTGGAAACGGGCGACCTGCTGGCGGTGTGCATCCAGCATGAGCTGGATCACCTGAATGGCAAGCTGTTTGTCGATTATCTCTCTGCATTAAAACGTAATCGGATTAAGGCAAAATTGCTTAAACAGCAAAAAGCGACGGTAATGTAATGGCATTAAAAATTATTTTTGCCGGCACCCCTGATTTTTCAGTGGCGCCGCTAAAGGCCCTGCTGGACTCAGAACATGACGTTATCGCCGTGTATGCACAACCTGATCGGCCATCGGGTCGTGGCCGTAAGCTGACCGCCGGTCCGGTGAAGCAGGTGGCGCTGGATCATAATATACCCGTTTACCAGCCACTAAGCCTGAAAGACGCCGCTGCACAGCAGGAATTGATTAATCTGCAGGCCGATCTTATGGTGGTGGTCGCCTACGGGCTCATCCTGCCGGCAGTCATCCTTAATGCCCCACGACTGGGCTGTATTAATATCCATGCCTCCCTGTTGCCCCGGTGGCGCGGTGCCGCCCCCATCCAGCGCGCTATTCTTACGGGTGATAAAACCACGGGGATTACCATCATGCAGATGGACGTGGGGCTGGATACGGGGGACATGCTGCTGAAAAAAGAGTGTGATATTCGTGGGGACGATACGGGATCCAGCCTGCATGATCGCCTGTCTGTTCTGGGTGCCGAGGCGTTGATGGAGGCACTGCCACTATTAATAGACGGCACGACGCATCCGGTTGCCCAGGATGAATCCCAGGCCTGTTATGCGGAAAAATTAAATAAGGCAGAGGCGCTACTGGACTGGCAGCAACCCGCACAGCAACTGGTCGCCCGCATCCAGGCCTTTAATGCCTGGCCCGTGGCCCAAACCACCTGTCTCAAAGATGATAAGTCGCAGGTGTTGCGTATATGGCGGGCCAGGGTGCTTGATGAGCCCTCAGGTAAAACACCCGGTACGGTACTGCGATCAAGCCGGGATGCTATCGATGTGGCTGCGGGTGATGTCGTGGTGCAGCTGCTGCAGGTGCAGTTACCCGGTGGCAAGCCGATGGATGTGAAGGACTTTGTCAACGCCCATGATCTAAGTGGGCAGGTCCTGGGGCATGGTTAAATCAAAACCGGTTACTGATCCCCGCCAGCTCGCTATCGGTGTTTTACAGCGCGTTATTCTCCATGGTGAGTCACTGTCATCACTCTTACCCTCCTCGATTAATCATCTTTCATCCACACAGGATCGGGCCTTTTGCCAGATGTTGATCTACGGTGTCCTGCGCCAGTACTGGCGTTTGACGGCGATTGTGAAACAGCTTTTACAAAAGCCACTAAAAGACAAGGATATGGATATCCAGCTGGCGATGTTGATTGCCCTGTACCAGTTGCTGGATACACGGGTACCAGATTATGCGGCGGTGGATGCCGCGGTTAGTATGATACGTAAGTCACGCAAGAAATGGGCGGCAGGGATGGTGAATGGCGTGCTACGCAATTTTATTCGCCAGCAGGAAGCATTGCTTACCCAGTTATCCAGCGATCCGCAGGCCGAGTTCAGTCACCCGCAGTGGATGATCGACCAGCTAAAAAATGACTGGCCTGAACAATGGGTGGCCATTTTACAGGCCAATAACCAGCAGGCCCCCATGGTTTTGCGCATCAATCAGCAACAGATCAGTATCGATGACTACCTCGCGGCACTGGAGGTTGCGGCCCACCGGCATGATGTTGCAGGGAGCGGGATTGTGCTGGAGCAGGCGCAGGATGTGAACCTGTTGCCCGGCTATGATGCCGGCTGGTTTTCGGTGCAGGATGCCGGTGCACAGCAGGCTGCGCCATTACTGGATTTACACCCCGGCCAGCGTGTGCTGGATTGCTGTGCTGCACCGGGTGGTAAAACCAGTCATATGCTCGAGATAGAACCCTCATTACAGGTACTCGCCATGGATGTGTCAGAGCAACGCCTGGAGCGAGTCGGGGATAACCTGGCACGGCTGGGCTTTTCAGTCGCGCTGGCTGTTGGTGATGCAGCATCACCGGATGACTGGTGGGATGGTCAGCCCTTTGATCGCATCCTGCTGGATGTGCCCTGTTCCGCCTCCGGTGTTATACGCCGTCATCCGGATATTAAAATGTTACGGCGTGAAACCGACCTGGCCGAGCTGGTGGAAATGCAGCAGGCTATATTACAGAACATCTGGCCCTTGCTCGCCGTGGGCGGCAAGATGCTCTATGCCACCTGCTCGGTGTTCAAGGCAGAAAATGATGTCCAGGTACAGGCCTTTATTAATCAGCAAGCGGATGCAGGAGTCATAGATATAGATGCAGGCTGGGGTAGCAGGCAGGCCTGTGGTCGCCAGATCCTGCCTGGAGAATCGGCAATGGATGGTTTTTATTATGCATTGCTAACAAAATATCCATCATAGTGCCCCATGGCGATACTGGGGCTCTGGCGTCAATTAGGGATAATATAGTATGAATTCAGTCGCCTGGATGATTATTCCGTAAAATTACGAATACTCACGGCAGATTCGGACTAGAATATTAAACTGAAAGGCGTAAACTTCGCGCCAGTAAAAGCTTAAGATAACAGCAATGAAAATTCTGATTCTCGGCGCAGGCCAGGTAGGCTCATCGGTAGCCGCCAATCTGGCATCTGAAGCCAATGACATCACGCTGGTTGATTCCAATGCCAACCTGCTCAATGAATTGCGTGATCGCCTGGATATTCAGACGGTTACCGGTAATGCGGCGCATCCGAATGTGTTGCAACAGGCCGGTATCGAAGATGTCGATATGCTGATTGCGGTCACCAACAGTGATGAAACCAATATGGTGGCCTGCCAGGTTGCCTGGACCCTGCATCACACACCGACAAAAATAGCACGCATTCGATCGGCTCAGTATTTATCTCACCCTGAATTGTTTATTGCCAATGCACTACCTATTGATGTATTGATCAGCCCCGAAGAAATTGTCACCAACTATATTGGTAATATTATCGAATACCCCGGTGCATTACAGGTCCTGGATTTTGCTGATGGCAAAGTAGTACTGGTCGGTTTGCGTGCCTATTATGGTGGCCCTCTGGTCGGTCATGAATTGCAGGAGCTGCGTAAGCACATGCCCGACGTGGATACACGCGTGGCTGCAATTTATCGTCGGCGTCGTGCCATTATTCCAATGGGTAATACGGTTATCGAGGCCGATGACGAGGTGTTCTTTGTTGCGGCACGGGAAAATATTCTGGCGGTGATGAAAGAACTACGCCGTGCAGACAAGAAAAATAAACGTATTATGATTGCCGGTGGCGGCAATATTGGCAAGCGACTGGCAGAACGACTGGAAGGACGTCACCAGGTAAAAATTCTGGAGCGTAGCCCGGAACGTGCGAGGCATCTTTCACAGGTGCTCAATAAGAGCGTGGTACTGCTGGGTGACTCATCCAATGAAGAGCTGTTGCTTGAAGAAAATATAGACAGTATGGATGTGTTTATTTCCGTTACCAACGATGATGAAGCGAACATACTTTCTGCAATGCTGGCAAAACGAATGGGTGCACGTAAGGTGATGTCGATAATTAATCGCCCGGCCTATGTCGACCTGATCGAGAGCCAGCATGTAATAGACGTAGCAATTTCGCCGGAACAGGTGACGATCGGTGCACTGTTGACCCATGTAAGAAAAGGCGATGTAGTTTCAGTGCATTCATTGAGGCGTGGGGCTGCAGAGGCGATAGAAGCGATTGCCCATGGTGATGAAAAGAATTCAAAAGTCGTCGGTCGAAAAATAGAAGATATTTCCCTGCCGGAAGGGACAACGATTGGTGCCATAGTTCGTGGTAAGGATGTGCTTATTGCGCATCATGATACAGTGATTGAAGCTGAAGACCACGTGGTAATGTTCCTTGTCGATAAATCAAAAATCCACGAAGTTGAGCGCCTGTTCCAGGTCGGCATCACCTTTATATAATCATCGTGCACTTTAAAGTCATACAGCGCATTATTGGAATTTTGTTGATGCTATTCAGCATCACCGCCTTGCCACCGTTATTTATTGATTTAATTTACCAGGAGGGCACGGGCAGTGCCTTTCTTGAAAGTTATCTGGTTTTATTGGGGCTGGGTCTCTTTTGCTGGTTTCCTGTACGTAAGTTCCATGCCGATTTGCGCCTGAGGGATGGCTTCCTGGTTGTGGTCCTGTTCTGGTTCGTATTGGGTTTGGCGGGTGCCTTGCCCTTTGTCTGGGATACACACCTGGATATTTCATTCACCGATGCGGTTTTTGAGTCGGTTTCCGGGTTGACAACAACAGGGGCTACCGTGCTCACGGGGCTGGATGATTTACCGCACTCAATTCTATTTTACCGGCAGGAACTACAGTGGCTGGGTGGTATGGG
>JAOUMO010000244.1 GCA_029881425.1 Gammaproteobacteria bacterium | reverse complement strand
GCGGCTCATCTCAACCACCAGCTCTGGTGGCACATACTGGCCAAATAAATGGGTCAGGTGACGTTTTCCCCTGGATTCTACAAAGAAGCCATAGGACATGTTCATGCCGTACAAAAGTAATATCAGCAAAATAGGTGAGGCTATGGGCAGTACAATCTGCAGGCTGTTCCATGCATATGAATCTATTCCCAGGCTGATAGCCATGGCGCTCACCATGCACAGGCTACTCCAGACTGGCGAGAGTACAGGCAGTAGGAAGGTGAGGCTGAGACCGAGGATTATGAGTAATAGAATTTCGAAACCAATAATATATTCTGGTCTATGTTTAATGGTTTTATCCAGTATGCCCTGCACGATGTTGGCGTGTACCTCTACACCGGGGTAGGCCTTGCCTAATGGTGTGGTGCGTAGGTCGAGTAAACCGGCGGCACTGGTGCCAAAAATAGTAATCATATTAGTCATGGCATTTTTGGGTGCGGTCTTTTTTAGTACATCGACAGCCGATATATACTGAAAACTTTTTTGAGAGCCAATATAGGGTACCAGTGCCCCTGCATTTTCATCGACAGGTATGGCTATCTCACCAATATAAAGCCATTCAAGTGATCGCTGGCTGGTTTGTTCATTGATGATTTCAAAACCCAGTTTGATCTGGTTGTTTTCCATGGATGCTCGAGCGATTGCTAGCGCCAGTGACGGATAGATTTTATTGTTGTAGGCCTGCAGCAGGGGTACTTTACGGAAGACACCATCGTCATCCAGTAAGGGGTTATCAATATAGCCCGCAGTGCGGGCGCTACTTTGCAGAATGGGCAGGTTGGCGGTGTAGCTTGCCGCGTGTTTAAATGAAAAGCTGTTAATGATTTCAGGGGTGAACTGGGGTATCGATTTGGGTAGTTGCCCCTTGTTCAGGGTCTTATTTTCGTATAGCACCATGCCCAGTACAACATTCCTGTTTTCGAGTGATTGCGCAAGGCGTTGATCGCGGTGCATGGATGATAGTGAATTTGCATATATTGCCTGGAATTCAGGGTTGTTGCCCAGGGAGCTGCTTGCCATTTTATGCAGGATTTTATCACTGGGGTTTTCATCTTTTTCGGCAAAGAAGATGTCGAAGCCCAGGACCTTGACCTGGTAATAGTCGAACAGGTTATCAACAATCTGTGCCAGTATATTTCTATCCCAGGGCCACTGGCCTATTTCGTTCAGGCTCTTCTCGTCAATATCAATAATAATGACTTTTTTATCTACAGATTTAGGTAAGGTTAGTTTCAGTCGGAAGTCATAGGCCATGTTTTCCAGTGTTTGAATTATGGGCAGCGGGAAGTGCTGGCTGGAATGTAATAAAAACAGGATAGTGAGTGATAGACCTAATCCATAGCGAAGAAAGCGTGTTTTAAGCACCCGGAGACTCCAGTCTTGGTTGTTTTGATGTTTTTATATTTATAACTGATTCCAGTATCAAGGCCTGGAATCCAGTTATAAAACAATAGCAGAGAACACGTTTAAGTTCCATGTGTATGAATTTAAAAGCCTTTTGATATATGAAGCAGGACTGTTTTTATATAGAATACAGGCTGTTTTAACCGCTATAACTGGAGATACCAATGTCCGAGCAGAAAGATATTTTACTGGGTGTGAATATCGATCATGTAGCCACACTGCGTCAGGCGCGTGGCACACGCTATCCGGATCCTGTGCATGCCGCTTTACAGGCTGAGCAGGCCGGTGCTGATGCTATTACGCTGCATTTACGCGAGGACAGACGCCATATCCAGGAGCGTGATGTGTTAATGCTAAAAGATACGCTATTGACACGAATGAACCTGGAAATGGCTGTTACCGATGATATGCTGGCATTCGCGGAGCGTATAAAGCCAGAGGACTGTTGCCTGGTGCCAGAGCGTCGTGAAGAATTAACCACCGAGGGTGGTCTCGATGTCGTGAGCCAGGAAGAACGGATCAAGGCGGCATGTGACCGCCTGGCTTCCGCAGGTATCAGGGTGTCGTTATTTATAGATGCCGATATACTACAGATTGAGGCGGCAAAACGTTGTGGTGCACCTGTAATCGAAATCCATACCGGACATTTTGCAGATTCAAGGGGCAGGGAACATCGTCAAAAGGAATTAAAACGTATCGTTGAAGCGGTTAATCTTGGTCATGACCTTGGTGTGCAGGTCAATGCCGGGCATGGCCTAAGCTACCAGAATGTTAAAACGATTGCAGCAATAGGGCGTATCAGGGAATTAAATATTGGCCATGCAATTATTGCTGAAGCCGTATTTACTGGATTGAAAGATGCTGTGGCTAAGATGAAGCAGCTAATGACGGAAGCACGCTCGTCCTGATTGTTGCTTTATCTGGGGCCGTG
>JAOUMO010000090.1 GCA_029881425.1 Gammaproteobacteria bacterium | reverse complement strand
AATGCCGATGTTTACTTTCTCTCCCAGCAGGTGATCGGGGTCATAGAGTTTGAATGCGAGCCCGAGTAGTGTGGCAACAGGGCCCAGGGTGATATAACGCTTTTCCCAGTTTAGACGAATGCCAAGTACATCATCTTTGCCATCAAAACTACCTTTGCAGACAACACCGGTATCGGGCATAGCACCGGCATCACTACCCGCCTCGGGGCCGGTCAGTGCAAAGCAGGGGATTTCATCACCACTGGCAAGACGCGGTAAATAATAATCTTTCTGTTCGTTAGTGCCGTAATGCAGGAGCAGTTTGCCCGGTCCCAGTGAGTTCGGTACCATGATGGTGACGGCGGCGGTAATACTACGCCCCGCAATTTTCATCACTACATCGGAATGCGCCAGTGCGCTGAATTCAAGTCCACCGAATTTTTTCGGGATAATCATCGCGAAGAATTTATGTTTTTTCAGAAACGCCCAAATTTCCTGTGGCAGGTCATCTGCTTCCTGGGTGATCTGCCAGTCATCGAGCATGCCGCAGAGTTCTTCGACCGGGCCATCCATAAAGGCGCGTTCCTCTTCACTGAGTTTTGGCGCGGGTAGTTCGCGTATCTTACTGAAGTCAGGATTGCCGCTAAACAGTTCGGCCTCCCACCAGACCTTACCGGCATCCAGTGCCTCCTGTTCGGTTTGTGAAATGCTTGGCATGGCCTGGCGCATAAAATCAAGCATGGGTTGAGAAATATATTTCTGGCGAATATGCGGCAGATTAAGCGGTACTACTACCGCCAGGAAAATGGCCCAGAGCAGTATAATGGTAGCCAGGCTGGCAATAGCCGAGAAGCTGTAAATGATTAATACAGCGCCGACTATGCCGTTCCAGATTACAAGCGGTAACCTGAAGTAGGCAGCAAAGCCGATGGTAATAGTGAAAATCAGCAGCCAGGTTAGCATGGTCGTCTCCTAGACAGAATATTTTTAATTGCTCTGTTCATCAAGATAATTTGTTTCATGTTTTTCATTATTGTTTTCCGTGATGTTTTCATCCATTTCATTGACGATGTGGGCATCTTCATTCTCGTCATTTAGAACTATACCATCTTTACCCCAGGGCATTTTTCTATAAATGGTCAGTTCATCAAAATCGAGGATAGGGTATTTGATAACATCGAAATAGGGTGAGTAATCAAAATCTTTCGGTGTAATTAATTTGGTATTGCGTTTGTATAATGTCAGGTTACCGAGTTTGTTCCTGTGTAGCACGGGTAATATCGGATAGTGTACCGAGGCAAAGGCCTCGGCCATCATCGATGAGCATACATTGTGTGTCGGTGCCCCGGCATTATGTTCAAACAGGCTGGATCGCCAGCGACGCGGCAGGAAGGCATAGGGAAAAAGAAAACGAGCCAGGTCGAGAATTTGTCGTACATTGTAATGTGTACCCAGTTGATGGATAGCATAGGAGATCACTTGCTGTGCATCCTGGCGGGTTAAGCTGGTGGGGCGACAAATACGCAAATGTTCCTTTTTATATTTGCTGATACTGTCAACAATGGTGCCTTCACCCAGCTGAGATTCGATGATTAACTGGTCGTCGGGTTCGCCCTTATAAAAACGCAGGATGTATTCACGTAATACCGGGTCATCGATATTGTGCAGGCGACCGATATAGAGCGCCGTGTGTGTCCAGTTACTGAGGGTGATGGTCTTGATAATTTCACTGACACGTGACCGCCCTTCAACCAGGATCACATCGCAGGGGCGTATCTCGTAGCGCAGGCGATCATAGTCCGACATGGGAGCCTGGTGACTGGCGCGCTCACTGGATAACCAGCCGACAACCCTGTCCCAGATGCTGTTAATAATCAGATTAAAGGGTCCTGCCGCCATCTATTCCCCGTTATTATGTTTGTTTATTGGGAAGTCGGTTTCACATGCCTTCGTTGGACTATCTACCTATTTCTAAGTTTAGCTGTTTACAGGGAAAATGTTGCCTGCCGGGCTTCAGCTTTGTGAATAATCAGTAATCCAGCTAATCAGTTGATCGAGTTGTGCCTGCGTGTTGTGGAAATGCGGTGAAAAACGAATGCCGGCGCCGCGTAGGGCACAGATGACCCCTTTATTGACCAGCCATTCATACAGCGCGGCATTGTCGTGACCGATCAGTGAAAATGTAAAAATACCCCCGTGTCGCGCTCTATCGGTTGGGCTATGAACCTGCGCAGCGGGCAGGGCAGACAGGCCCCGGATTAAATACTGCACATTATCCAGTACCCTTTGCTCAACCTGCGCCATACCGACCTCGAGTAACAGCTCGATACTCGCCGCTAGTGCATGGATACAGAGCATATTGGGGCTGCCACATTCAAAACGTCGCGCGGTGCTGGCGGGCTGCCAGTTATCCATTTTGTTAAAGTCGGATAGATCCTCCAGCATATGCCAGCCATACTGCTGGAGCTTAAGTTCTGCCCTGAGGCTACTACGGCAATAAAACAGCGCCAGGCCCTCGGGTCCCAGCATCCACTTATGGCCATCGGCGACAACAAAATCGGCCTGTATCGCCTGGCTATTGAAGTTCAGGGCACCAATCTGCTGAATCGCGTCGACACAATACAAAACCCCGTGTTGCTGGCAGGCCTGACCCAGTGTGATTAAATCCATCTTCAGGCCACTGGCATATTGTACGGCGCTGATACTGAGCAGGCGGGTTTTATCGCTAAAGGCATCGACAAGCGCCTGTTCCGGTGATCCTGATCCGGAAAGGTTGACCTGGATTACTTTTACACCCTGTGAGGCAAGGGACTCCCAGACGATCCGGTTTGATGGAAACTCCTCATCGGCGATGATGATTTCATCCCCGGCCTGCCACGCCAGGCCATAGGCGATGATCGACAGGCCCTCGGAGGTGTTTTTTAGCAGGGCGATATCATCCGCTGAAGGGGCGTTAATCAGGGTCGCCAGTTTGTCGCGTAACGCCGCTTCATGTTGCAGCCATGCGCCATAACGTTGTGAGCCCCGGTGGCCATTTTCCTCGGCAAACTGTTTAACGGCCTCGACCGTTTGTACCGGCCAGGGAGCGACGGCGGCATGATTAACATGGATAATGTTTTCATCAAGATTAAAGTATGATTTCATAGCCCTGTTCTTATTGTTTATTATTGGAGATAACCGGTGCCCGTCGAGATCGAACGTAAATTTCTTATTCGCAATGATAACTGGAAATCTGCTGTTGATAGTAGCACGCCTATACGCCAGGGATACCTTGCGCCCCTATCAAAGGCATCGATGCGTATTCGTATTGATGGCGATAAAGCCAATATCAATATCAAAAGCGCCACCCTTGGCATCCACCGTATGGAATACGAATACCCGATCCCGATGGATGAGGCGCTTGAAATGCTCGACCAACTGTGTGACCGGCCACAGATTGAAAAAGTACGGCATCGTATTAAACAGGGCAAGCATGTCTGGGAGATCGATGAATTTGCAGCGGAGAATGCCGGCCTGATCATGGCTGAAATTGAGCTCGAATCGGAAGATGAAGCCTTCGACAAACCCGACTGGCTGGGCGAGGAGGTGACCGGTGATGAGCGTTATTACAACGTGAACATGGTCAGGCACCCGTATAAGGACTGGTGTTAGGGGCTAAGCTCGTTTTTTACTGCAATCGGCAGCTTAAGCCTGATATGATTCAGGCATAATTACAACGACAAAAAATCAAAGGAGGGGTGTTGTGGCAAATATTCGCGTCTTGCTGGTCGACGATCATGATTTGATCCGTTATGGTCTGCGCCGTCTGCTTGAAGATCAATCAGGGATAGAGGTTGTTGATGAGGCCAATAGTGGCGAGCAGGCAATGGAAAAGGCCCGTTCATTACGGCCCGATGTTATCCTGATGGATATCAACATGCCGGGTATAGGTGGTTTTGAGGCGACCAGTCGTTTAACAAGGACCCTGCCCGAATGTAAGATTATCGTCCTCACGGTGCACAGTGAGGGCCCGTTACCAAAACGTATCCTCGAGGCCGGTGCCGTGGGTTATCTCACCAAGGGTTGTCCGGTTGAGGAAATGGTACAGGCAATACAGAAGGTGAACGCGGGCCAGCGTTATATTGCGCCGACCATAGCACAGCAGCTGGCGCTCTCCATGTTGCCGGGTGAAGAATCGATTATCGATGTATTGTCACAGCGCGAACTGCAGGTGCTGATCATGATCAGTCGCGGCATGCGCACTAACGCGATCTCCGAAAAGCTTAACCTGAGTCCAAAAACGGTGAGCACCTACCGTAAGCGTTTGCATGACAAGCTGAATGTTTCCAACGATGTGGAAATGATGCACCTGGCTATTAAACACGGTCTTCTGGAAGAAGAAGAGTCTAAACCACAGTTATAAATCAATAAGTTATATAACAATTCTAAAGTAGTTTGTCATAGATATGTCTGGTCCAGAATTTAACCTCAAATGTAAAAAATGCCCGCGACTGGCGGCATTTTTACGTGACGTTCGCAGTAAACACCCGGATTATCATGCACTGCCCGTTGCCCCCTTTGGTGATGCGAATGCACGGTTGCTGATTGTCGGGCTGGCACCGGGTTACCACGGCGCCAACGCCACGGGCCGGCCCTTTACCGGCGACCATGCGGGTATCCTGTTGTACCAGACACTCTATGACTGTGGCTTTTCTACCGCGCCCGTATCCGTATCGGCGGATGATGATTTACAGCTCATTAACTGCCGCATCACTAATGCGGTGAAGTGCCTGCCACCGGACACTACACCCGTGGAGGCAGAGATCAATACCTGTAACGCCTATCTCAAGGCAGAGCTCGAAGGACTGGATGAGGGGAGTGTGATTATGGTACTGGGTACCATTGCGCATAATGCCGTGATCAAGGCACTGGGGCTCAGGCAGAAGGATTTCAAATTTGCCCATGGTAATGAGCATCAGTTACCACGCGGCCTGCTGCTCGATTCTTACCACTGCAGTCGTTACAATACACAAACCCGTCGCCTGACACCCGAGATGTTCAGGCAGATTTTTAAACGCGCCCAAAAGCTGGTGAACTGATTAGCTATGACCTCTGCTGCAGATCAGGGTACATTCGATTCTAAGGCCTTTCTTAAACACGCGAGCACCAGCGCCGGTGTCTACCGCATGTTCAATAGCTCTAATGAAATCCTTTATGTGGGTAAAGCAAAGAACCTGAAAAAACGCCTAAGCAGTTATTTCAGGGCCACGGGCCTGTCGGTTAAAACACGTTCACTGGTACAGCATATCCACCATATTGAGCTCACCCTGACCCACACGGAAGCTGAGGCCCTGTTGCTCGAGAGTAACCTGATCAAGGCGCACCGGCCCCGTTACAATATTCTGCTGCGGGATGATAAAAGCTATCCCTATCTCTATATCTCAGATCAGGATCGTTTTCCCCGCATCAGCGTGCACCGTGGGGCCAAACGTAAAAAGGGGCGCTACCTGGGGCCGTTTCCCAATGCCGGTGCGGTACGTGAAAGCCTCAATTTTATCAACAAGCTGTTCAAGCTCCGCCAGTGTGATGACAGTTACTTTAATAACCGTTCACGCCCCTGTCTGCAATACCAGATCAAGCGCTGCACCGCCCCCTGTGTCGATTATATTTCAGACACTGACTACCAGGCCGATATCAGCCGAGCGGTGATGTTTCTCGAGGGTAAAAATAACCAGCTGATTGATGACATGGTACAGCAGATGGAGCAGGTATCGGCCGCCCTCGATTTTGAAAAGGCCGCCGAATACCGGGACCAGATCCGTGCCCTGCAGAAGGTGGTCGAAAAGCAGTATGTCAGTGGCGAGAGCAGGGACCTGGATATTATCGGTTGTGCAACAAAAGGTACGCAGGCCTGCGTGCAGGTATTTTTTATTCGTGATGGCCGCAATCTGGGGAATCGATCCTTTTTTCCCCAGCTGCCAGAATCCACATCCGAGGCGGAGGTGATAGCCGCCTTCCTGCCCCAGTATTATTTACAGCATGACTGTCCCTCGGAGCTGATCCTCAGTCACCCGATCGAGGATGATGAGCTGGTGGCGCAGATCCTGTCAGAGCATCACCGGAAAAAAGTCCAGCTCAGTGCCAATGTGCGTGGTGACCGTGCCCGTTGGGTCAAGATGGCGCTCAACAACGCAGAGACGGCACTGAATACCCGCCTAAGCTCCCGTGCCGGTGTCCTCAAGCGTTTTGAGGCCCTGCAGGAGGTGCTACAGCTGGATGAGCTGCCCGGTCGCCTGGAGTGCTTTGATATTAGCCATACCAGTGGCGAGGCCACCGTGGCCTCCTGTGTCGTCTTCACCCTGGAAGGTGCCTATAAGCAGGATTACCGCAAATTCAATATCGAAGGCATCGAGCCGGGCGATGACTACGCAGCGATGCGACAGGCGCTGCAACGCCGTTATACCCGGCTGAAAAAGGGCGAGGGCAAGTTACCCGATGTACTCTTCATCGATGGCGGTAAGGGCCAGTTACGCCAGGCGATAGAGGTGCTGGATCAGCTACAGATCGAGAATGTGTTGCTGGTGGGTGTCGCCAAGGGCGAGGGGCGCAAGGCCGGGCTGGAGAAGCTGGTGTTCAGTGACGGTCGTGATGACCTGTACCTGCCCGAAGACTCGATTGCCTTCCACCTGATCCTCAACGTGCGGGATGAGGCACACCGGTTTGCCATTAGTGGTCACCGGGCGCGCCGTGAAAAGGCACAGCAACAATCCCCGCTGGAGGCCATTCCCGGGCTGGGGCCAAAACGTAAACAGGCCCTGATCAGGCACTTTGGTGGCCTGCAGGGCGTGAAGCAGGCCGGGGTGGACGATCTGGTAAAAATTCATGGAATCAGTAGCAATATGGCACAAATCATTTATGATGTGCTGCGCGCAGAATAGAGAAATGTCCAAGAACGAACAATGAACTTAAATATTCCAAATACCCTGACGCTGATCCGCATCGGTTTTATCCCGGTGATTATGGTGGTCTTTTACCTGCCCTATGAATGGGCGCGCCCCCTCACGGCCTGGCTGTATTTTATTGCCGGTATTACCGACTGGTTCGATGGTTACCTGGCACGTAAGCTAAAACAGCAATCCGCACTGGGTGCCTTCCTGGACCCGGTTGCCGATAAGCTGATCGTTGCTGTGGCGCTGATTATGCTGGCAGCGGCCTACCATGACGAATACCTGATTATCCTCGGTGCAATTATTATTATCGGCCGTGAAATCACCATATCCGCCCTACGCGAGTGGATGGCCGGGCTGGGTAAGAGTGCCGAGGTATCCGTATCCATGCTGGGTAAGGTCAAGACCACGGTGCAGATGTTTGCCATCGGCTTCCTGCTGCATCATTACGATTTCATCGGCATGCCAACGCATTTAATCGGTGTTATTTTACTGGTGATCGCCTCTGTACTCACGGTGCTATCGATGCTGAATTATCTCAAAGCAGCCTGGCAGGTGATGCGGACTTCAGGTTAACAGGATAGAAATCTGTTTTTAAACATAAAATCGCTTGACACTCAGGCGTAGATTATTAAAATAGCGACCTCTTTTGAGGGAATAGCTCAACTGGTTAGGAACAACGCAGGTTGTCACAGATCAGGTCAGGATAGATGAGCAAGTAGTAGAATTATCGCGTCAGGAAGACAAAGCAAATTTAAAAATTTGCGGGTGTAGCTCAGCGGTAGAGCATCTCGTTGCCAACGAGAATGTCGTGAGTTCGATCCTCATCACCCGCTCCAAATTTACAAATCCAGATTTCTTTCTGGTGTCAGAAAGAAACCTCGGCATGCCGGGGTTTTTTCACATTGGCGGGATAGCAAAGTGGTCATGCAGTGGATTGCAAATCCATCTACCTCGGTTCGACTCCGGGTCCCGCCTCCATTTTAAGTCAGTAATAGATACCCTGCCAGGGTATAGCGGCAGGCTAGCTTGATATCACGGCATGTTTTACCTCTTCTTCATGTTCATTGAGCGGCTCACATTCCTCCTTTATATGCAGTTTCTTGCATTCATCGCAAAATATCTGATTACAATATTTACAGGTTACTTTTTTAAGTTCTGACTCGTCGATATTGAGTTCTTTGTTGCATTTAGAACAATTCACGGCTGACCCCTGGGATAACTGGTTACTCTCACTAAATATATAGATCATATACGACAGACAGGCAATCCCGAATGCCATAAAGCACGCGCCACAGCGTGCTGCTAGACCATGTGTATCATTATCACACCAGAGGGTAATTAATGATTTGATGCTGATCATATTGAGCGCATGCACGGCCTGGGACCGGGCTATATGAATAGCCATCAATCACCGGGCGATGACCTGTAAATTCGCTGCCATGATCAGGAATGATTAGAAAGCCGGGGGATATTGTCAGAATAGAAAAAACATCTAATAAATGATTCACAATCGAACCCAATTAAAATAGAATACGCGCTTCGCAGCTTGCCCAGGTGGTGTTGTGGTAGACCGTCATTATTAATGACCTGCCATAATGAAATAGGGGTATAAAACAAGACCACTCAATCTAAATATATGCCCGGGTGGCGTTGTGGTAGACCGTCATTATTAATGACCCGCCATAATGAAATAGGGGTATAAAACGAAGACCACTCAATAAATATATGCCCGGGTGGCGAAATTGGTAGACGCAAGGGACTTAAAATCCCTCGCCTTCACGGGCGTGCCGGTTCGATTCCGGCCCCGGGCACCATATACAAGCTTGTTAGAGTCTAACAAGCTAAAACAAAAAGCCGCACTTGTTGCAGTTTTTTTGTGCTTAAAAAATGCTGTCTGGCCGAAAGGCCATAATATAAGAGGCGTTGTGGTAGACGCAAGGGACTTAAAATCCCTCGCCTTCACGGGCGTGCCGGTTCGATTCCGGCCCTGGGCACCATATAAAACCTATTAATATCAATAGGTATCACTAGAAGCTACAGTAAAATGTAGCTTTTTTTGTGCCTCAATTTTGTACTCCTGTTCATATCCTGTGCAGTGCGATCGTAAACAAAAGTCACTAATCGTAATTACTTGGCTCATTGATCGTTATTGATTGATAGTGGGGTAGGGTTTGGTGATGTTTTTATTTAGTGAGTTTTCTGGGTGCTGACCTGCCTTAT
>JAOUMO010000243.1 GCA_029881425.1 Gammaproteobacteria bacterium | reverse complement strand
ACGTAATTCCGAGAAATTATCCTGTGATTGTCTTACGGCAGATTCGAGAATTGTGGCTACTTTGACAGGGGATGTGCATTTTAAGCGGTCATAAAAAATCTGTTCATACAGGCCTGGCACCTGGTAGATTTCATCATAATCATGAAATCTGATTTTACGTTGACTACCGGATCCCTGAAGGTAGAAATAAGCTTCGTCCTGGTTAAGACTGGAGGATTCAGGTTTAGGAAATTGTATTCTGTGTCTTTTTTGCATGGTACTCCCATTTTAGATTAATGATAATTAGCCGGTCACATGGCCCAACCACCGTAACACGGCACGGCACTTGTAGCAAACCAGCCTGCGAGCACCGGGACCAATTGGTGGCAGCTTAATCATCCCCTGCTTCACGTAAAATTTTAACCAGGGACATTAAACTTCTGGAAAGCAGGGATCAGGAATAATTTTTTCTCTGACATCTTTTGACCCAAAAGATATCACCAACTCAAAACACACAACACAGCTCAAAGACACCCAGCAACTACTGCCTCACCTATGACAGCACTAACAGCTAACGCTGCATAATCTAAAGCCACTCCCTGCCCTCACTTACAAACAATACGAATTTCCTCGCCAGCAAACTCAATTATATCGCCGCCCACTATCTTCTTACGCTTCCTTGTCTCGACCTCACCATTCACTACGACCTGGCCTTCACCAATAACCACCTTCGCCTCTCCGCCACTGGCCACCAGGCCCTCAAACTTTAGGATTTTATAAAGCTCAACCGGCTCACTTGTAATCTCAACATCTCTCATCGTGTCATCCACTTATGCTTAATACAATTATTATATCAATCAGGCTAAGGACCTGCCTGGTAGCTGAGACCATTATGCTCCAGTCATAGTCTTTACCAGACCTTTCCATAGCCCTTAACCCAATTATTTTTTCTTTGCCTGTTTTTCCTTCAACTTTTCAACATGGACAATCAGTGTGTCTACAGTCTCTTTTAACAAATCGAGTTCATCAACCGACAGGTCGTCGAGTTGTTCGAGATTATATTCAATCGTCTCGATGATTTTCTTGTGCGGACGCTGTAGTGGACGCATAAAATACGTGGTCACTGTGGCTACAATCGCACCGAAGAACAAAACCGAACCAATAACGATCCACAGACCACCAATTAACTGCGCCACTTTAGACTGTGGCATATCGGCGATGCCTGCGGTGGAAAAGGCTGCCACACCCCAGTACAGGGCCTCACCATAGGAATGGATTGCGGCACCTTCCACATTTCGCTCAGCAAGGTAGACCCCGGTTGAAAACACCAGCCACAGGAAAATAAGCAGCGCCACCATTTTAGTAAATGGTGTATAGGCAAAGACATCTTTGATAAATAACTTTAATCGAGCATGTGGCTTTAATCGTCTCATGGCCTTTACCAGAATAAATGATAATAATTATTTTTTACCCACATTGACGGGCGAAATATATCACGCATTAAAATTATCCATCTTGTTATTAACTTTAGCCGCAGTAGTTTTCTTTAATAGCCTATGCAGGCCAGGTGCCTGTAGGCGACCACTTGCTGCCATGACCTCACGCAAGATCCTGACAAGTCCAGCGCAAACTGATGCCACACCTTTCCTCTGATTTATCGACATCGGTTTCACATAAGACGTATCGATACTCTGCAGGTGATGCCAGGCTATTAGTTGCGTCGACTCCAGTACAGGAGGCCTGACTATAAGTCACTGTAAAAATTTGATCATTCAACAGGATATACTTACGCCCGAAACGGCACCAGTGATACAGATCAATTATTGTTAGCCCGGTTAACAATAATTTTGATAACCAGCTTTTAATTACAGCCGTGATATGTTTTGTTCCGGGCAACCCACCCGAAATATATCAACGAGATATAGCAGCGAATCAAACCAGTTTGGCCTGTATCACTTCAAAGGTATTAAACGAAGACTCCAGGTTTCGTCTAAACAACTGCCTTGCCCAGTTCTCCAACCCCTCCGCCTTATACACCTTTTGCAAAACACTGGCGATAATATCCAGCTTGACCCGGTTAGGCGTGTAATGTTCGACCAGCAATGGGTAGGCATTCAGCTGGTTGATACGTACGGTTGGCATACTGTAGGCCGTACATTTAACCGCCTGGAAGCTGATACTGGAAAAATACGGCCGTAATTTACGCTCGACCTCTTCACGTGCAAAGCGTGCAGAAAACCAGCCAATAGTCTCCGCCGCATCCAGCAGGTCAGCATCGAGCATCGCCTGTTTTTCAAAATAACCGAGCGCCGGAAAATAACCCAGTTTGTCTTTATTTACCTGGTTAACAATAGCCTCGGTCAGGGCCTCACCCACCACCTCGGCAGACGAGGCCAGGTGCGTCTCCAG
>JAOUMO010000242.1 GCA_029881425.1 Gammaproteobacteria bacterium | reverse complement strand
AGCTTGCGCCTAACCGCAACGATATGGTGGTGGATTTCTGCGCCGGTGCCGGTGGCAAGTCGCTGATGCTGGGGGCGATGATGAATTCACGGGGGAGACTGTATGCACTGGATGTTTCGGAAAAGCGCCTGAGCAATTTAAAGCCACGTTTAAAACGCTCCGGTCTCAGTAATCTGCAACCACAGTTGATTACCCATGAGCATGATCAGAAAGTTAAACGCCTCGCCGGAAAAATCGACCGGGTTCTTGTCGATGCACCCTGTAGCGGCCTCGGCACCTTGCGTCGCAACCCGGATCTTAAATTTCGACAGTCACCACAGAGTGTGCGGGAGCTTAAGCAGAAACAGAGTTCGATACTGGCTGCCGCCAGCAAACTGCTGAAGCAGGGCGGGCGTCTGGTTTATTCCACATGCAGCCTGTTAGAAGAAGAAAATCAGGCGGTTGTGGAAGCTTTCCTGTCACAGCATCCCGATTTTACACTCCTGAATGCCGGTGAGGTAATGACGCAACAGCAGATCCCGTTACCTATGGGCGCGTATCTGCAATTGTTGCCGCAGCAGCATAACACCGATGGTTTCTTTGCCGCCGTGATGGAACGCGTGACAAAAAGCTAAGTGCGTGAGTCAAAACTCATGACGCCATTAAATTACCCCGCAAACGCGAACGGCTTGAGTAGTCCGTTCATATCGCTTGAAATAATCCGCTGTCATTATTCTGTAACAGTCGGTCGGTTACAATGTGCGCCGTCTAGAATCCAACTTCACTTTAAAATATATGCTTGACCATATATACGTTTAAACGTATATTTCGCTCCATGAATATATCACTTAGCCAGTTTTTCCAGCTTTTATCCGATGAAACGCGCCTGCGTTGCCTGTTATTGCTCCAGCAGGAGAGGGAATTATGCGTATGCGAACTCATCCATGCGCTTGGCATCGTCCAGCCTAAAGTGTCCCGCCATCTCGCCGCACTGCGTGATGCCGGGGTGGTGATCGACCGGCGTCAGGGACAGTGGATTTATTACCAGCTCCATCCTGATTTACCGGATTGGGCGCGTCAGGTGATTAATACTATGGTTGCCGAGGCATTAAGCCAGCAGCCTTTTATCAACGATCTCGCCGTCCTGGCCAAAATGCCCAATCGGCCGGGTGCGGTCTGTTGTGCCTAATCAACTTATACTAAGGTATCAATGAATGAACATTTTATTTTTATGCACCGGAAATTCCTGTCGTTCTCAAATGGCTGAAGGCTGGGCACGCTGGTTAGGCAGCCCCTTACACGAAATTCAATCTGCCGGTATTGAATCTCACGGTAAGAACCCGCGAGCGATCACCGTGATGAAAGAAGTCGGGCTGGATATTTCAAAGCAGGAATCCACCAAACTGACCGACGAGATGCTGGCTGCTGCCGACTATCTGGTGACGGTCTGTGGCCATGCCGATGAACATTGTCCCGTGCTACCGGCAGGCATACAAAAAGAACACTGGCCACTGAATGATCCGGCCAAAGCCACCGGTTCAGAAGAAGAAATCATGGCTGCTTTCAGAGCCAGCCGTGATGATATTCAACAGCGTGTTGTTGATTTGATTGATCGTTTACAAAAGAGCCAGCGTCATCATGCCTGAGACAAAAAGCAAGTCCGGTAAGCAGGGGGGAATGGGCACTTTCGAACGTTACCTCAGTCTGTGGGTCGCTTTGTGTATTGTGGCAGGTATTGGCCTGGGTTATCTGTTTCAAGATATCTTTCAATTCGTCGGTGGTCTTGAAGTCGCCCATATCAACCTGCCTGTCGCCGTGCTGGTCTGGCTGATGATTATCCCGATGTTAATCAAGATCGATCTAAAAGCGCTTAAACATGTTACTCAACACTGGCGTGGAGTCGGCGTGACCCTGTTCGTTAACTGGGGCGTCAAACCATTTTCAATGGCCTTACTCAGCTGGTTGTTTATTGGTTATCTGTTTCGTGACTATCTGCCGGCCGAACAAATTGATTCTTATATCGCAGGCCTGATCATCCTCGCCGCCGCGCCCTGTACCGCCATGGTATTTGTCTGGAGCCACCTGATGCGCGGTGAGCCGCATTTCACTTTGTCACAGGTCGCCTTGAATGACGTGATCATGATATTTGCTTTCGCGCCTATCGTGGGTTTATTACTGGGGCTGTCTGCTATCACTGTGCCGTGGGAGACCCTGCTATTATCGGTCTTACTCTATATCGTTGTGCCCTTACTCATTGCCAGTCTATGGCGTCGGCATTTACTGAAGCAGACGCAAGGCTATGCACGTCTTGAAAAGATGATTAAACGTCTGCAACCATTTTCACTCAGTGCCTTACTCGTGACCCTGATCCTGTTATTTGGTTTTCAGGGCAAACAGATCACTGCCGCGCCA
>JAOUMO010000241.1 GCA_029881425.1 Gammaproteobacteria bacterium | reverse complement strand
TGTAATGGCTCAACTGGTTCACCAGCACCACATCGGATGCCAACCGCGCCTGTATTAGCGCATCGACTGCCGCCATATCATCTGCAATTAAAGCCTTGATCTGCTCAATATTCATTAAATTGATTCGTATTCCACTGGAGGCTGATGTTAAAATAAGCCGGTAATTATCGTGTATAGGGCACCAACTCACAAGCTGGCCACGGTAAAAAAACACCACGCCGGAATGGCTCCCTGTAAATAATCTGCTTTTATGTGATTATTTACTTGTGACTTTGCCGACAAATCGGTAAAATTCCCGCCCTTTCTGTAAACAGATCTTTTTGGAGTATTCCGGTCATGTACGCTGTAGTCAAAACCGGTGGTAAACAATACAAAGTTACCCAGGGCGAATATCTTAAAGTTGAAAAACTAGAAGGTATCCAGGGTGATACCGTCGAACTGAATGATGTACTGATGATTGCCGATGGCGACAATCTGAAAATCGGTACACCTCTGGTCGATGGCGGCAAAGTAACTGCCACTATTAAATCTCAGGGCCGCGGTAAGAAAGTGGAAATCATGAAATTCCGCCGCCGTAAACATCATCAAAAGAAAACAGGTCATCGTCAGTCTTATACTGAGATCGAAATTACCGCAATAAACGGTTAATTACCTGTCTTTTAAGAGGAAAGTAGAATGGCACATAAGAAAGCCGCGGGTAGTACTCGCAACGGCCGCGAATCACAAAGTAAACGCCTTGGTGTGAAAAAGTTTGGCGGCCAGCAAGTACTGGCTGGTAACATCATTGTTCGTCAACGTGGCACTAAGTTCCACGCCGGCACTAATGTAGGCATGGGTCGCGACCACACGCTGTTTGCTACAGCAGAAGGACGCGTGGTTTTTGAAACCAAGGGCGCCAACAACCGCAAAACTGTGAGCATCGAAGCCGCGTAAGCGACGGATGCCCATGAAAAAAAAAGCCCTGTCCCTGATGACAGGGCTTTTTTTTGTCGTAAATTTAACTAATACTCCTGCTTAATAAAATTAGGGATACAACAATGCGTTTTGTTGATGAAGCCACAATCAAGGTCATTGCCGGCGATGGCGGTAACGGTATCGTCAGCTTTCGCCGTGAAAAATTTATTCCGAAGGGTGGACCCGACGGTGGCGATGGTGGCGACGGCGGCGATGTATTCCTGATTGGCAGCCATGACCTGAATACCCTGTCGGACTTCCGCACCATTCGCACCTACCTGGCGGAACAGGGCAAGAAGGGCCAGGGGCGCGACAAGACCGGCAGGAGTGGCGACAGCCTGTTTGTACCGGTACCCGTGGGCACCCTGGTTTACGATATGGACACCGAAGAACTGATCGGTGACATCACCCAGGACCAACAGACCCTGCTGGTCGCCAAGGGCGGTTTCCACGGCCTCGGCAATTCACGCTTTAAAAGCTCAACCAACCGTACCCCGCGCCAGTGCACCGAAGGCAGCAAGGGTGAACGCCGTGAAATACGCCTGGAACTCAAGGTACTTGCCGACGTGGGCCTGCTTGGCCTGCCCAATGCCGGCAAATCCACACTGATCCGTGCGATTTCAGCCGCCCGACCCAAAGTGGCCAATTACCCCTTTACCACGCTGCACCCCAACCTCGGTGTTGTCGATGTGGATGAACTGCGCAGCTTTGTAGTCGCTGACATCCCCGGCCTCATCCAGGGCGCTGCCGAGGGCGCGGGACTGGGCATACAGTTCCTCAAACACCTGAGCCGAACGCGCGTATTGCTACACATGATCGATATTGCCCCCTTTGACGCAACCGATCCCGTCGATAATGCCAACATCATCCTCGCGGAACTGGAAAAATATAACCCGGAAATGCTCGACGAACCCCGCTGGCTGGTACTCAATAAGGTTGACCTGATGCCTGCCGAGGACGCAGAGCTTCGCTGCAAGGATATTATCGATCGACTCAACTGGACCGGCCCTGTTTATGAGATTGCTGCCATCAACGGTGGCGGCACCCGTGAGCTGGTGTTCGATATCATGAATTATCTGGAAGAAAACGCTGATGGCGCGTGCTGAATTTGCAAAAACAAAACGCTGGGTCATTAAAATAGGCAGCGCCCTGCTCACCAACGATGGCCAGGGACTGGATACCGAGGCCATCAGTGGCTGGGCAGAACAAATGGCGCAGCTGCAACAACAGGGCAAGGAGATCGTGCTGGTTTCATCCGGCGCGGTTGCCGAGGGCATGTCACGCCTCGGCTGGACAAAACGCCCCCACGCCCTGCATGAGCTACAGGCGGCGGCAGCCGTCGGCCAGATGGGCCTGATCCAGAGCTATGAATCCTGCTTCAAGACGCATGACATCCATACTGCGCAAATCCTGCTTACCCATGACGACCTGAGTGACCGCCG
>JAOUMO010000240.1 GCA_029881425.1 Gammaproteobacteria bacterium | reverse complement strand
CTGTATGTTATTACTGCTTCTCCAGATAGCGACCCAGCAAAAAATATAATAGGGATTGAACAGGAGCAGGATTAATAATGTCACCAGGGCGAGTTGGCTGCTTGAAACGTGCAATAAATAACCGGCCAGGAAAGCCAGGGCAGCGCCCGAGAGGGCTGTTGCTAAGGAGCCCAGTACACAGGCATACCAGAATGTCTTGCCCAGGGGTTCATCCCCCTTCCAGTATTTTTTCATTTCACTTTTACTGGTGCTGGCGGCGTTATATTAGATAGCACGCTGCCTTGGGTTGCGCTCCGGCTTGATGTCATCTGTATTTTTGGTGCGCGGGTCATGGAGTGGCTGAGTAAACCATATCCCCATTGACTATGGTGGTGGTTACCCTGCCGCTAAAACTCCAGCCGGTAAAGGGCGTGTTTTTCCCCTGGCTCTGCATCCTGTCCTGTTGCAGTGTCCATTCGGCTTCCGGATCAATAATGCAAATATCTGCGGGTTGATCCACGCCCAGTGTGCCTGCATGAATGCCAAGTATACGGGCGGGTTCACAGGTCAGGCTGGCGATGGCGCGGCCGAGTTCTATTTGCCCATCCTGTACCTGGCGCAGGGTAAGGGGTAACAGGGTTTCAAGCGCGGATATACCGGGTTCAGTGGCGGGGTAGGGTGCCAGTTTGGCATCGACTTCGTGGGGCTGGTGGTCGGAGCAGATGACATCTATGGTGCCATCGGCCAGCGCCCGTCTTAGTGCCTCCATGTCGCGTTGTGTGCGTAAGGGTGGCAGTACGTGGCACTGTGCATTGAAGCTGTTGATGTCCATCTCGGTCAGGTGTAATTGATGTGCGGCGACATCGGCACTGATGTTCAGGCCACTGGCCTTTGCCTGGCGAATCATTTCAACGCTACGTGCGCAGGAGAGGTGTGAGAAATGCGCCCTTGCGCCGGTTTCCTCAATCAGTTCCAGATGATGGGCAATGGCTGCCGTTTCTGCGGCATAGGGAATACTGGGCAGGCCCAGGCGTGTGGCCACGGCGCCCTCATGTGCGCAGCCGCCATTACTGAGCCAGTGGTCATCGGCTTCGATGAAAACCGTGAGGTCCTGTGTGGTGGCATATTCATAGGCGCGTCGCGTCACCAGTGAATTTTGTATCGGGCTACGGGCATTACTTATACCGACACAGCCAGCCGTTTTGAGTGCGGCCATTTCGCTCAGGTGTTCGCCTCTGAGTCCGGCGGTGAGGGCGCCCAGGGCAACAACATTGGCGTGGCTTGCTGTTTCCGCCTTGCGATGAATCAGTTCGATCACCGCGGGCTCATCGATTACCGGGTCGGTATCGGGCGGTATACACAGGGTAGTGATGCCGGCGGTGGTGGCGGCTATGGATTCAGTGGTGATGTCCGCTTTGTATTCAAGGCCGGGCTCCCTTAGTCTTGCGCGGAGATCGACGATACCGGGAATGACCCAGTGATTGCTGGCATCAATAGTTTGTTCGGCTTTAAAACCTTTTGGGGCATTATCGAATCCGATAATGATGCCATTGGCGACATAGATATCAGTGACTTTATCCAGCTTGTTGGCCGGGTCAATAACGCGGCCATTTTTGATGATCAGGGTGTTGTTAAAATACATGATTATTTTACCTCCCTGTCGTCATTTGTGGTGTGGCTGCCGAGGGTCATTGACATCACGGCCATACGCACGGCGATACCGTAAGTGACCTGGTTAAGGATTACCGAATGGGGGCCGTCGGCAACACTGGATTCAATTTCAACACCACGATTAATTGGCCCGGGGTGCATCACGATAACATCGGGTTTGGCCAGTTTTAATCGCTCTTCGGTAAGGCCATAGAGCTGGAAGTACTCCTGCTCGCTGGGTAGCAGTGCGCCCTGCATGCGTTCCTTCTGCAGGCGCAGCATGATGATAACGTCTGCATCCTGTATCCCGGTTTCCAGGTCATTGTAGACGCTCACGCCCATTTGCTCGATATAACTGGGGATTAATGTTTTGGGTGCGACCACGCGTACATCACCGGTGTTCAGGGTGTTGAGTGCGTGGATCTGTGAGCGTGCAACGCGGGAATGTAATATGTCGCCGACTATGGCAACGCGCAGTTTACCAAAGTCTGCACCCTTGTTGCGGCGTATGGTAAACATGTCCAGCATGGCCTGGGTCGGGTGTGCGTGGCGTCCATCACCGGCGTTGAGTACGCTGATGTGGGGTGCAACATGATTGGCGATAAAATGTGCGGAACCTGAATCTGCGTGGCGCACAATAAACATATCGCACTGCATGGCTTCAAGGTTGCGCAGGGTATCCAGCAGGGATTCCCCCTTGCTGGTGGCCGAGGTACTGATGTTGATCGTGAGTACGTCCGCGGATAAGCGTTTTGCTGCCAGTTCAAAAGTCGTGCGCGTACGTGTACT
>JAOUMO010000239.1 GCA_029881425.1 Gammaproteobacteria bacterium | reverse complement strand
AGAGCAGGGTACGGCAATTTTCCGTTTGCAGGCACATACCAATCGCCTGTTCGATTCCGCGCATATCATGAACATGGATATGCCCTTCGATAAGGACACCATCAACGAAGCCCACCGTACCGTAGTACGCGAAAATAATCTCGAGTCGGCCTACATTCGCCCGATGTGTTTTTATGGTTCCGAGGGCATGGGCCTGCGTGCGGATAATTTAAAAACCCACATCATGGTTGCGGCCTGGGAATGGGGTTCATACCTGGGCGCGGAAAATATGGAAAAGGGTATTCGTATTCGCACCTCATCCTATACCCGTCACCATGTGAATATCAGCATGTGCAAGGCCAAGGCCAATGGGCACTACATCAACTCCATGCTGGCACTGCAGGAGGCGTTAACGGATGGCTACGACGAGGCGATGCTGCTGGATAATGAAGGTTATGTGGCAGAGGGCAGTGGTGAGAATATTTTCATCATTAAAGACGGTGTTATCTATACGCCTGACCTAACCTCGGCATTGAATGGTATTACCCGTAATACGCTGTTTACCCTGTGTAATGAACTGGGTGTCGAAGTTAAGGAAAAACGCATTACCCGTGATGAAGTGTATATTGCCGATGAGGCCTTCTTTACCGGTACTGCGGCAGAGGTTACACCTATCCGTGAAGTTGATAATCGCAAAATTGGTTCTGGTACACGCGGCCCGATTACAGAGAAATTACAAACCATGTATTTTGATGTGGTTCATGGTCGCCATCATGTGCACCCGGAATGGCTAACGCTGGTTAAATAAAAAAGAGAATCTATTATGCCTAATCCCCAAACTGCAAATCAGGTGGGCCTGCAACAGCCCAATGCAAAAAATCGCTATGAAGTGCAGCGAGATGACATGCCGGTACACTGCCCCATGCCGGGTAGCAGTTTGTGGAATTCGCATCCACAGGTGTTTATTGCCTTTGATGCTAATGGTCGTGGTAAGTGTCCCTACTGTGGTGCAGACTACCAGTTGAAGGATTGATGCCGGTATTTATTTCCGGTGCTAATAGATTATGAAACTAACCATTCCAGCCTTCGATAAAATACGCGTCCTCGTGGTGGGTGACCTGATGCTGGATCGTTACTGGCACGGACCGACATCAAGGATATCACCTGAAGCACCGGTGCCCGTGGTGCGTGTTGATGAAATTGAAGAGCGTCCTGGCGGTGCCGGTAATGTGGCAATCAATATTGCCACCCTCGGTGGGCAATGTGGTTTGATGGGTTTGACCGGTGACGATGAAGCGGCAGATGCCCTCGAGAAACGTCTAACATCATCAAATGTAAATTGTTTTTTTACACGCTTAAAGAATAATCCAACCATTACCAAGTTGCGGGTCATCAGTCGTCACCAGCAATTAATTCGGCTCGATTTTGAGGACGGTTTTGAAGAACATGATTCAAGCGAATTAATTAACAGTTTTAAGGCGCAGCTGGAACAGTCTGATGTGGTGATCTGTTCTGATTATGGCAAAGGCAGCCTGCGTGATGTCGAATCCCTGATTAGCATGGCAGCCGTAGCCGGTAAGCCCGTACTGGTAGATCCCAAGGGTTCAGATTTTAACAAGTATCGACATGCGACATTAATTTCACCCAACCTGTCTGAATTTGAAGCTGTGGTTGGGCACTGCCGTAATGATGAAGAACTGGTAGAGCGCGGTGAGCGTTTACGTGATGAACTGGATTTACAGGCACTATTGATTACCCGTAGTGAGCAGGGCATGACCCTGTTGGAAAAAGGCCAGCCCGCATTCCATATCCCGACCCGTGCACGCGATGTGTATGATGTTACCGGTGCTGGTGATACGGTAATCTCGGTCTTTGCCGCCGCCCTGGCTGCAGGCAAGTCGATGGCTGAGTCAACGACGCTGGCTAACATTGCTGCCGGTGTCGTGGTTGGCAAGCTGGGTACGGCCAGTGTTACGGTACATGAAATGCAGCAGGCAATGAACGAATTGCTGGACATCGAAAAAGGTGTGGTCGATGAAGACCTGCTGTCACAGCTGGTGCGGGACTGCCAGGCCAGGGGTGAGCGCGTGGTCATGACCAATGGCTGTTTCGATATCTTACATGCGGGTCATGTCACCTATTTAGAACAGGCACGTCAATTGGGTGATCGACTGATTGTTGCCGTTAATGATGATGCATCGGTGAAGCGTTTAAAAGGCCAGGATCGTCCGGTCAATACCGAGTCCCGTCGTATGGTCGTGCTGGCCGCACTTGGGTCGGTAGACTGGGTAGTGCCCTTCACCGAGGACACGCCCGAGCGATTAATCTGCAAAGTATTACCTGATGTCCTGGTGAAGGGTGGTGATTATAGGCCGGAAGATATCGCCGGTGGTCAATGTGTGATTGATCACAAGGGCGAAGTGAAAATTTTAAGTTTTGTTGAAGG
>JAOUMO010000238.1 GCA_029881425.1 Gammaproteobacteria bacterium | reverse complement strand
GATGGTGGCAAAGGGCAGCTGACCCAGGCACAGGATGTGCTGGAAGAACTGCAAATCAGCAATATCCGCCTGGTGGGGATCGCCAAAGGCCCGGAACGCAAGCCGGGCATGGAAACCCTGTGGCTCAGCGAGCCAAACTTGTTGCATGAGGTGCACGAGATTATACTGCCCGCTGATGCCAGGGCATTGCACCTGATCCAGCAGATCCGTGATGAAGCCCATCGGTTTGCCATCACCGGCCATCGGGCCCGGCGACAGAAAAAAAGAAACACCTCCTTACTGGAAGACATTCCCGGTCTGGGGCCCAAACGGCGACAGTTATTACTCAAGCAGTTCGGTGGATTGCAGGAAGTTGTCCGCGCCGGGGTGGAAGATCTCACCCGCGTGGAGGGCATCAGTGCAGCCCTGGCGCAGAAAATTTATGATGTACTTCATCAGGATACGGATTAAGCATTATGGAACTGAATTTACCCAACAAACTGACCCTGTTACGCATTGCCCTGATCCCGGTATTTGTTCTGGTGTTCTATATCCCGTTATTCGGGCTCAATCACTATTTCACCACCGGCCTGTTTTTCATCGCCGGCGTGACCGACTGGTTCGATGGCTATCTGGCACGCCGGCTCAATCTACAGTCGGCGTTTGGCGCGTTCCTCGACCCGGTTGCCGACAAGCTCATGGTGGGCGTGGTGCTGGTGCTGCTGGTCAGCGCCCATCCCGGCCCCTTAATGGCGATCCCGGCGGTAATTATTATCGGTCGCGAGATTGCGATTTCCGCCCTGCGTGAGTGGATGGCCAATATTGGCGACACGACCAAGGTCGCGGTGTCGATGATCGGTAAAATCAAAACCTCGGCACAGATGTTAGCCATCGGCTTTCTGCTGTATTACAACTCGATTGGTGATTTTCCGGTGGCACTGATCGGCTATTTACTGTTGTACACCGCCGCGATCCTGACATTATGGTCGATGTTCATTTATTTACAGGCCGCCTGGCCCAGTCTTACGAACAAAAAGTAACGTCATTTTTGTGCTTGACTTGCGCCATGACATCGCTAAAATACGCTCCTTTATTTAAGCGGGAATAGCTCAGCTGGTAGAGCACAACCTTGCCAAGGTTGGGGTCGCGAGTTCGAATCTCGTTTCCCGCTCCAAAATCTCAGACCTCGGAATCAGCCGGGGTTTTTTTTCTAAGGCCCTTCTGACACAGGTCAGCATAGCACCAGGGTTTCCACTCATGGCTGGGTGGCAGAGTGGTTATGTACCGGCCTGCAAAGCCGAGTACCTCGGTTCGATTCCGGGCCCAGCCTCCATTTTCTTCCTTCTAATATTATCAATTTGAATACCGCCGATTGTCCTCATGTGTTCCGAGCGCAGGTCATGTTTGTCTGAAATAGACGGATATGCCGGTATCACGGCAATAAAACCTCAAGCCTGGGTTAAGTTATTTGATTTTATTTACATTTCAAGTTCCATTTTGGGGCGAGCATCGCTAGAATACGCGCTTCTCATCTTTAGCCCAGATGGCGAAATAGGTAGACGCAAGGGACTTAAACATTTTGAGCACCCAGTCGGGAAACCACTGGTGTGAATGGTGTCAAATTCGGGGAAACCTCAACACGTGATGGTGGTGGCAATCCCGAGCGAAGCCCGATAATAATCGGGAACGTGTAGAGACTTGACGGCACCCACCTACGTTTGTGTAAGCAAATACGGTGAAGAGAAAGTCCAGACCACAAATGCAGATGCAGCAGCGAAAGCTGTAGTTGGTATGAAAATCCCTCGGTGGCAACACCATGCCGGTTCGATTCCGGCTCTGGGCACCATTTAATTTTTTCTTTTTTTTATTCCGTTCGTCCTGAGCTATGTTTTAAGAGCGGTTCTTACTTCGGTACGTTGGCGTAAGCGCGTGGCAATTCGGACACAAAAGACGAAGGTTTTCGAGTCGGTTGTCTTTGTTATTACCATTGATATGATCAAGCTCCAGTGGAATAGGCCGGTTGTCCCATGAAGTATTAGAGCAATTCATACACCTGTATTCAAAAACACCTTCTTTTAGCAGTCTGTTTTTAAGCTTGTATGATTGAATAGAAACGGTGTTGTTAAGATAGTTATCAAGTGGTTGTTTCGGGGATAATTTCTTACCTTTATTCCAGGCCTGTCCAGAGAAATGTGATGTATCCAGTTCAAAGTGATTAATGGCTTTTTTAACTACATCATAGTTGCCACCATACGGGGCAACATCGAGTGTGAGCAACACCTGCCTCAATGAAAATGAGTTTTTAATTGCAGTTCTAAGTTGCTCTTCAGAGTACTTAAATAGCTTCATGTAAAGATCCCTCTTAATGGAAGTTGTTTGTGTCGACCAAATTGTCTGTTGTTCTAAATCGATATGAAATTACTCATGAATCCTGATCATGATGTTTTAA
>JAOUMO010000089.1 GCA_029881425.1 Gammaproteobacteria bacterium | reverse complement strand
TAATCCTGCGCCCGTGCACCGTAGGCAGCTGGTGTGAGCTGGTGGCCTTTTCCAGGATACGTGTCAGCTCTGGCGTGGACAGCTTGCGCGTTGCAGAGCGATAGGCCTTGTCGATGGCCTGGTAAAGCCCTCCAACGCCCGAACCGTGCAACGCCGAGATGAAGAAAATCTCTGCAAACTGGATGAAACTCAGTCGCTGTTCGAGCCCTTCTTTTATCTGTTTTTTTTCATAATCATCCATACCGTCCCATTTATTGATAACAATAACCAGCGCCCGGCCCGAATCGACAATATAACCCAGCAGGTGGAGATCCTGGTCGCTGATCCCTTCCCTGGCATCGATCATCATAATCGTGACATTGGACTCATCAACAGCCTGCAGCGTCTTGATGACGCTGAACTTCTCAACCGTTTCTGAAACGCTACGCTTGCGCCGGACCCCGGCGGTATCGATCAGTGTATATTTCTGTTCATTGTGTTCAAAGGGAATGAAAATACTGTCCCTGGTGGTGCCCGGCATGTCCATCACAACCACGCGCTCTTCACCCAGTATACGGTTAATGAGTGTGGACTTGCCGACATTGGGCTTGCCCACCATGGCCACCTTAATACCCCGCGACTGGTCTTCCTCGTGACTATTCCAGTCATCCCAGCCCGATAGCAGCTTATCCACCAGTTGATTGACACCACGCCCATGGGAGGCCGCAATAGAATAACTATCCGCTATGCCCAGTGCAAAAAAGTCGGCCTCAGCACGGATCGGATCCATACCATCGACCTTGTTGATAACGAGGTGAATGGTCTTACCAAAACGGCGTACCTGTTTGGCAATCGACTCGTCTGCCGCGGTCAATCCATCCCTGGCATCAACCAGGAAAAGTATAATATTGGCTTCTTCTATGGCCAGCAGGGTCTGTTGAGCCATGCGCTCGTCCAGCTCCTCGGATTCACCACTCAAACCGCCGGTATCGATTACGATATAGGGGTGGGTTTCATACAGGCCATGACCGTATTTACGGTCACGCGTTAAACCAGGGAAATCCGCCACCAGCGCATCGCGGGTTTTGGTAAGAACATTGAATAGTGTTGATTTTCCGACATTAGGTCGACCAATCAGGGCGAGTACAGGCAGCATATTTAAGTCTGAATTTCCGGGGTTGAACCTGGATAAAATCGATTAGCCATAGACGTATCGATAAGCTATTGATTCATCGGGGTTAAAGAATAAAGGGCCAGTAATAACTGGCCACTGCACATTTTACCGGAATTTGCGGCTGATGTTTGACTTTATCGCCTATTGCGCCGGTGCTGGCGGTGCCATTGACGACATAATCTGCTGCATCGGATCGACCGAGCGACCATTCATTAACATCTGGCCCTGCTTTAGGACAATGTTACTGGTATAAACACCATCACCAGACACCAGCAGGCCTTCATCAATTAACCCCTGGAGGTTTTCATTGACCTTCTGGGCCATTGGCACAGCGGCTTCTGATTGTCGTGTTTTCTGGCCTGCTACGGCTTCCAGCTTTTGCTCATTAGAAATTAGCTCCCATTCTATCAACTTGCGCATCAGCAGCTCATCGACGCTAAAGACCAGGTCCAGGTTCATTGCATTCAGCATAAACATGGGATCGGCAGGGGCACTGGCATCCAGCCCTTCAACCGAGAAACTAAGCTCGGTTTCCAGCTTCCCCAACTCACTTTCAATCTTCAGGGGGTTTATTTTTAATTCAGATTGCTTGAACAGGTCAGGTAAAATACCCATGACTTCTCCCAGGAGCATGGCATTGATTTGCTCCTCTGGCACACCCTGCTGTACTTTGGCATCCAGGGTTTTCTGCATGGACTGTAACTGCTTAATGCTGGTGGCATTGAGCCCGTTCAGTGCAAAATTAAAGGTGATGGGACCCATTTTTTCATTGGATGCAAAAATCTCACGGACATTTATTTGCGCCTGGGAATCGATTAACCCACCCTGGTCTGACGTCACCGAACGAATTCGCACGTTATTAAATGCAAACTGGCTACCTTCTGCATCGAGCTCATACTTCCTGAGCGATATTACATTATCGCCAACGAGCAGGTCATTCAGGCCCATTTTTCCAGACAGGCTCATGCTCAAGTCCTGCATATTCATTGAGAATGATTCATTTTTAAGCGTAAACACCGGCAACGAGACATCAATCGATACGGTTTCTGTAGCCGTTGAATAATATGAATTCATAGTCATACCGGATGACTGGATCATCAATGGCCCGGTTACTGTTTCTAATGTGGCATTAATTACCGGCACATAGGCCGTTGATTTTATATTTCCAGAGAAATCGATCAACTCCTGATAGAGCAGAGGTTTCTGGTTGGCAAATAACTCACTCACCTTCACCTGGAATTCGGCGGGGACAATCAATTCACCCTTGATCACGGCGGCAATAAAGGGCGACTGCCCCTGGTTAATCAAGCCCAGGTAAACAGGACCATGCACAACTTCCTGCTTTAACTGCAAGAGCTGTGGCAAATCAGGCAGTTTTAATTCAATCACTACATCTGATGAATAAAAACCGCGATCATACTTAACGACACGTAAGTCAAGCTGTGTGGCTGCTGAATATTGCTGTATCAAGGCGGAATAGTCTGACTGTATTTTAAAACCAAGACCAAATGGGCTGAGCAGGACCAGCACCAGCATAAAAGACAGCAGCCAAAGCAGAACTTCGAGAACACTAACTCTTTTTGTACTCATTATAATCCCTGTGTAGTCATTATTAATTGTTAGGCTTTAGTTAACAGCATTATAGTTATTCTAGTATGATCAACACATAATCCATCAAGGACTATCTGGGCTGCATTTCATATACAGCCACATCACCATTTCTTGCCACGACATGAAGCCGATTATTATGTATAACAGGTGATAATAGCAGGCCAGAATCATTCATCAGCTTACGTGCAAGCATATGGCCGTCAAACTGTGATAACCAGTGTAAATAACCGGCATAATCACCCACCACGATCGCATCACCCATGACAACCGGCGTTGTCAATTTACGTGCCGTAAACTTATCCTGTTTCCACAGGGTTGCACCATTATTTCTATCCAGAGCCCAGACATGATCCCGATCATCGACAACAAATAGAGCCGATTCACTCAACTCGACACCCGTATGGGTTGAAATTTTTCTAGACCAGAGCAATTGACCACGCTTAATATCAATAGCAACCACCTGCCCCTGGTAACTGGCCATATACAGGATTGAATTTTCGATAATGGCATCGCCATCGATATCAACCATGCGTTCCAGTTCAGATTTACCACTGGGCAGGGCAACCGCCACATCGAAAACTACGCGTCCATCTGCTGCACTAAGTGCTACCAGTCGACCATCATCCAGTCCTGCAAAAACTATACCCTGGTAAACAATGAGCCTGCTGTTGCCCCTTAATGTTAGTGAAGGCACATCGCGCTGGTAACTCCATACCTGTTTGCCTGTGGCCTTATCAAGGGCCACTATACGACCATCTATGGTCCTGATAACAACATTCCGACCAGACATCTCAGGCGGCACCAGGACTTCGCTTGAAACATCCTGTTTCCATTTTATTTCACCCTGTTTATGCAATGCGATTACGTGGCCATCCTGGGTTGTTACAAAATAGTTATCTACATCTCCCCCTACACCACCTACCAGCATTTCATCCAGCTCGACATGCCAGAGCTGCTTTCCACTAGCTGAACTCAGTGCAGTTACTTCACCGGAACGTGAAGCCACAACCATCAGGTCATCGATTATTAACGGGTAAAATTTCAGGAATAACTGCTGATCACTACCACCCGTAGATACACCCCATACTTCTGAAACAGTGAAAGATGCTTCAAAGTCGATTAATTCTGCTGGGGGTTCAGCATTATCACTTGCTGAACTACAGGCCGATAAAACAGCAATCAAACAGGCAAGAAAAAAAGACTTAATCATGCAGATGGCTCTGCCATATCACTCTGTCCCAACTCGTCTCGCTTGAGCTTTAGCCAGTTACTGGGGCGATCTGAGGAGAGCAACAGTGCCTTATCATAGGCTACTCGAGCCTGCTCAGTTTTGCCCTGGGCAACAAATAAGTCGCCTTTGAGCTCCTCGTACATGGCTGTAAAACTTTCAGGATGATCAACATTAACCAGCATTAATGCCTGATCAAAATTCTTCGTGGCAATCAACACACGAATTAATCTTAGTCGTGCTATGTTTTGTAGCTCCAGCTGCCTGGACTCGTTCATTACCCATTCAAGTTGCTGGCGAGCCTTCACTAATTCACCATTATTCACCTGCTGCTTGGCCAGCACCAGTGCCGCAAGACTGGCATAGGGTGTATCCGCATACTCGGCCATTAAATCATTTACACGAGTCTGGGACTCATCTGTTTTTTGATTTGCAGACACCTGTGCAACAACCGTTTCATATATCAGGCTCGCATCTTCTGCATGCTGCTGCTGATAGTCCGTGTAAAAACGAAAACCACTAACAGCGGCCAGCGCCAGTGCTACACCGGCTATAACCATGGTGGCATTTTCTTTCCACCACTTCTTTAATGCTTCAACCTGTTGTTCTTCTGTTTCGAATTCCATCGAATATAACCCCGATTAATAATCTAATAGTTGTTTTAAGACTGAAATGACTTCAGTTTGTTCGATTGATTGCTGTTCAACATCCTGTCTCAGGTGTTTAACAGTAATCCTGTTATTACTCAACTCATCCTCGCCCAGGATAAGCGCAACTTTTGCACCTGACCTGTCAGCTCGTTTTATCTGCGCCTTAAAACCACCGCCACCACAATTGACAAGTAATTTCAATCCGGGCCAGAGATCGCGCCAGTGTTCGGATAGTATCACACCTTTTTGCTGTGCTTCATCACCCTGTAGCGCCAGGTAGACATCAACTGAATCATCAATGACTGTACCCTGGTCTTCGAGCAGACTGAGCAGGCGCTCTATCCCCATTGCAAAGCCAGCCGCGGGTGTTGCACGCCCACCCAGTTGCTCGACCAGGCCATCATAACGACCACCGGCACAGACAGTACCCTGGGCACCAAGCGCATCGGTTACCCATTCAAAAACAGTCTTGCAGTAATAATCGAGACCACGTACCAGGCGCTGGTTAATGCTAAACACAACTCCAGCTTCATTTAATAGTGATTGTAATTGTTCGAAATGCAGGCGTGATTCTTCATCCAGGTAATCCATCAGCTTCGGCGCAGCCTCTATCATTTCCTGCATCGCCGGGTTTTTACTATCGAGAATTCGTAATGGATTTGACTCTAATCGGCGCAGGCTATCCTCGTCGAGCAGGCCTTTATTCTGCTCCAGATAGTCTACAAGCACATCACGATATTCAAGCCTGGCCTGGTTACTACCAAGGGTATTTATTTCCAGGCGTATATTTTTCAAACCCAGTGCCTTCCAGAAACGAGCCGTCATCAAAATTAATTCGGCATCAATGTCCGGGCCGCTTATTCCAAAGGTTTCAACACCCACTTGATGAAACTGGCGGTAACGTCCTTTCTGTGGACGCTCATGTCGAAACATTGGACCTATATACCAGAGCCTTTGCTGCTGATTATACAACAAACCATGTTGTATCCCTGAACGCACACAACTGGCTGTACCTTCTGGTCTAAGTGTCAGGCTATCACCATTTCTATCTGCAAAGGTGTACATTTCTTTTTCTACAATATCGGTTACTTCACCAATAGATCGACAAAAAAGGTCTGTTGATTCAACAACAGGCATACGAATTTCGTGGTAACCATACGATTGAACGATATCGCGTATTAATGTCTCGAAATACTGCCACAGTCCGGTCTGGTCCGGCAATATATCGTGCATACCACGAATTGATTGAATCTTTGAAGCCATAAATAGTTCTTTCTAATTGACGGGATCAGACAAAATGTTTTCATCAACCATTTTTGTCTGCTCGTTGACTGTATCCGGGGAAATTACTTTTCTAATTTTTTTTGCAGCATGTACTGCTGCCGTATCATCAATCGAAATATATGCAATATTATTTGATTTAATATATTTCGAGAAATCAACAGGCATATTATTTATTTTCAAATTAACAGAAGGCCCATTACCCAGGAACAGCCTAAATGGCGCCTGCCCCTGAAGGGTATGCATTTCTCCCTGCTTCAGCAACTTAAAAAAGAACCGGTTATTATTGGCATCTTCAATCTCGGCCCATGAGTCAGCTTCTGCCTCTACCACCAGGATATCATCGCCGGCAGGCAAAACCTCCTGTAGCGGAACATTATCAGCCCTGTCATCAATCGCATCAGGATTTTCAAGGTTATTTTCACGCTCTGATTTTATTACCGCAGGCAGCGCAGGCGCTTTATCTATTACGACATCATCTGACGCAGTGTTATTATTTACTTCGGACTTAATTATATCTACAGTGGGTATTGCTTTTATTTCTTCAGTTTTTTGAACTTCAGTATAATCGCTCTTAATGGGCGAGCTATCTAGCCAGTTGACATCAGCCTGCTGCCACCACAGGGCCAGCAATATCAGACCTCCAATCAACACTATATAACTGAAAAACTTAAAACCAAAATCAGCACTGCTGCTTTCGGCCGGTATTTTTTTTCGCGAAGTTTTTAGTGCTTCTTTTTCCGGGTGAAGCTGGTTATATATGGCAACAATTTCACTGGCTGACAATTTAAGTAAGCGCGCATAACTACGAATATAACCCTGGGTGAATGTTGCTGCGGGAAGTTTGTCAACCTGTGAATTTTCAAGCGCCCTGATAATATCTTCAGACAATTTAAGTAATTCAGAAACTTCGGTAATGGAATAACCGGCGGCTTCCCTTGCCGGCCTGAAGCTAACGCCAAACTCCTGTTGATGAATGAGTTCATTTACTGACGAGCTGTCGCTGGACTGGTTAGTAGTATTGTCACTCATTTACTTGACAGTTCCATCAACTTTTTAGCTTCTGGTGAGTCGGGAAAGTATTTTAATAAATCACGTGACAGCTTTACGAAATACTTTTCATCACCCAGCGCCTTCTCTGCCTGTATCTGGTACCAGAGACTGCTCGCGCTAGGCTTCATACGACCATGGTAACGCTGCATATAGGCACGAGCCATGAGGAAACGGCGTGTTTCTATACCCAGCTCACCCATTGCCAATAATGCTGATTCCATATTGGGGTTCACCTTGAGCGCTTTACGCAGGTGCTTTTCTGCAAGGGCATAATCAGGTTTTTCAGCCACCATCAGGCAATAACCCATATTGGCATGGGTTCTTTCCGGTGTCTCATAAAACTTATTAGCCAGCGCTTTATTAAACTGCTCAATAGCTTCATCTATCTTGTTATATTTACACAGGAAGGTGCCATAGTTATTTAACAGGTCAGAATTTTTTTCATCAACATCCAGTGCCTTTTTATAAAACTCTTCCGCCTTAGCAGAATCTTCCATCATTTCCATTAACGCAGCCATGGTAGTGTAGGCTGGTACATATTTAGGATCATCTGCTATCGCCTTATCGAGCTTATCCCTGGCCACATCCATCTGGCCACGCTTTATATAACCAATCGCAAGCTGCACGTTCACTTCTGCAGCATGTTTGGAATCACCCTGTTTTTTGGATTTCCTTACAGAGGAAGAGCCACCACTACATGCGACAAGGCTTACCAATGCCAGCAATAAAACTATTTTTGATAAAAAATTCATGAATGCATTCCAAACCTGGGGTTTATAAATTTTTGTTGTCTTCGGCTTTTATCTGCAACCTTCCCTACCAGCTGCCCACAGGCAGCATCTATATCTTCACCACGTGTCTTACGTATCACCGTAATCATGCCGGCCTGCATTAATTTATCCTGGAAACGATGCACGGCATTGTTAGATGATGTGCTGTAACCGGAGTTCTCAAAGGGATTAAAGGGAATGAGATTAATCATCACTGAAAGACCGTCCAGCAACTGTATCAAAGCATCCGCATGTTGTGCTGTATCGTTAACACCTGCCAGCATTACGTATTCAATGGTCAGTCGCGAACGGGGCGATCGTTTTTCCATGAAACGATGGCATGCGGCGACCAGGTCCTTAAGTGGGTATTTTTTATTCACCGGCACCAGCTCATCACGTAATACATCATCAGTCGCATGCAGGGAAATGGCCAGCTGTACATCGACCCGTTCCGAGAGGCGATCCATGGCAGGGATGACACCGGCGGTACTGACGGTCACTCTACGTTTGCTCAGGCCATAGGCAAAGTCATCCAGCAATATGTCAATTGACTTCACGACATTGTCATAATTCAGCAAGGGCTCACCCATGCCCATGAAGACGACATTGGTGATCACCCTGCCCGGTCTTTTTTCTTCATTCAATAGTCGAGTAGCCTGCCAGACCTGGGACAGGATCTCTGCCGTGGACAGGTTACGGCTGAAGCCCTGGCGGGCCGTGGAACAGAAACTACAGTCCAGCGCACAACCAACCTGTGATGAGATACACAGGGTGCCACGCTCATCATCCGGGATAAATACGGTTTCTATACAGTTACCATCGGTCAGCCTTAACACCCACTTACGGGTGCCATCACTGGATAGCTGATCGACCATGACATCCAGTGGCTGGATGATGGCAATATCGGCCAGTTGCTGCTGCAGGGATTTACTGACATTACTCATGGCAGCAAAATCGGAGACATTGAGCTGATGAATCCATTTCATGACCTGAGAAGCACGAAAGGCCTTTTCACCTATGGCAGTGAAAAAGGCCTCCATTTCCTGCCGGTTTAGACCCAGCAAATTGGTTTTCTCTGGTTGTTTGAACTGTATGGCTGTGCTCACAAAATCCTCAGGCTATCACGCAACAGGGCTATAACATTAATAAGGACTATAACCTAAATCCACGATTTTACGCAGGTTTTTCAGGTTTAGCAAAAAACTCTATGGCCGGGATGTGATTTAGTTAGTCTTTTTCCTCGATCCAGTTCATCTGGATGGATTCGAGAATTTTTTCACTGGATTTTTCGGGATCATCCTCAAATTCATCCAGCTCACAGACCCACTGGTGCAGGTCGGTAAAACGGACGTACTGGGGATCCACATCGGGGTGTGCCTCATCCAGTGAAATGGCTATATCCAGGGTATCGGTCCACTTTAAGCTCATGATGTCACCTAGTGATTTTCTGAAACCATATTGATGGTGTATTTGGGAAGCTCGATTACCAGGTCCTTGTCGCCAACAACGGCCTGGCAACTCAGGCGGGAATCGGGATCCAGCCCCCAGGCCTTATCCAGCATATCGTCTTCATCATCTGA
>JAOUMO010000004.1 GCA_029881425.1 Gammaproteobacteria bacterium | reverse complement strand
TTTTTTTATATTTCTGATTAGCCAGGGCACAGGCGAGACTGGCACCGACCATGCCGCCTCCGATAATGACGACATCATAAAAACCTGCAATATTTGTATTTGATTCAGTCATTTTTTAGGTTGCACCATGAAAAGCTCACGACGCCATTATCGCCTCAATTTCATGCGTGGTTTTCGGCAGGCCATCAGTCAAAACCTCATGCCCGTCTTTGGTCACCACCACATCATCCTCAATCCGCACGCCTATATCCCACCAGCGTTTGGCGCCACGGCTACCGTGTGGAATATATAGACCCGGCTCAATGGTGAGCACCATGCCCGGCTCCAGCATACGCCATTCATTATCCAGCTTGTATTCACCGACATCATGTACATCCAGCCCTAACCAGTGACCGGTGCGGTGCATGTAATATTTTTTGTAGGCTTCCTCCTTAATTAATTTTGTCACCGTGCCCTTTAACAGGCCCAGCTCGATCATGCCTCTGGTTAATACTTTTACCGCGGCATTATGCGGATCATTCCAGTGGTTGCCCGGCTTCACCTGCTTGATGGCTTCCAGATTGGCCTCGACCACCAGCTCGAAAATTTCTTTTTGCGCATCACTGAAACGGCCATTCACCGGGAAGGCACGGGTGATGTCCGCATCGTAACCATCATATTCGGCACCGGCATCGATCAGCACCAGGTCACCATCCTTGAGCAGGTCCTTATTTTCAGTGTAATGCAGGATACAGGCATTGGCACCACCACCAACAATACTCGGGTAGGCCCAGCCGGCACCGTTACGCTGAAATTCGTGCAGGATCTCCGCATCCAGCTGGTATTCATACATGCCCGGTTTGCAGATCTGCATCGCGCGCTTATGTGCCTCGACCGATATTTTCGCCGCCTTTTTCATCAACCGGAGTTCATCGCGATTTTTAAACAGGCGCATGTCATGCAGCAGGTAGTCCAGTGAGATGAACTCATAGGGCACATGGGCACCGGAGCGTGACTGCTTGCGCAACGTATTGACCCAGTCCATAACCCGGTTATCGAAGGTGGGATCCAGTCCCATGGTGTGATATACCCGCTCACACTGCTCCATCAGACCCGGCAGGATGTCATCGATATCATCGATAGGGAACGCATCGTCGGCACCAAAGAGCTCGATGGCACCCTCGGGGCCATAACGACGACCGTGCCAGACCTCGTGTTCCAGGTCGCGATCCCGGCAGAACAGGATATATTCACCGGCAGCACGGCCCGGTACCAGCACGATCACGGCCTCCGGCTCAGGGAAGCCGCTCAGGTAATAAAAATCACTGTCCTGGCGGAAGGGATACTCTACATCACGATTACGTGTACGCAGTGGTGCCGCCGGCAGGATGGCGATACCACCATCACCGACCATTCGCATCAGCTGCTTTCTGTGTTTGGCATGGATCTTTGCATTCATTGTCGGCTTATCCTGGGGGGCTATTCAAATGGATTATTATTTAATGACGGGTCTCAGCGGCGGGTTTCAGCGGCTGCAGCTCTTCATTGATCAGCAACACGGCCATGCGCACATACTCACTGAGCTGCATGTAAGCCTCCTCATCCTCATCATCACCCTCGGACTCCTCATGACCCAGACGGGCGATTTCAACCATGTCACGGATCAACTCACGGCTATCCTGTGGCATGTCAGCGCCCTCTTTCAGGCCACCGGCCACAAGACCAAAGGTGAACCCCTGGCACCAGCTGGCCAGCGCCTCAGAGCGCTCGGACAGCCGCGCTTCGTCATCGGGCAGCAACAGCTGAAAACCCGCCTCGGCATCGTTCAATTGCTCCTGGGTACTGCGATGCAGGCCAACCAGCAGCTGACTGGCCTCTTTCACCAGCATGTTGTTGACATCAAAGGTCTCAAAAACCTGTTCCAGCCATTTACCCAGTTCTGCCTGGCCAGCAGCGCAGTACATGCCGCATAAAACGCCATGCACCTCGGCTGTTGTCATCTCCGCATCGGTCTTCTCCAAAGCGGCTCGTAAGCTGTTATACTGCGGCCTTTCGGTCATACGGGCCTCCTCATTTTAATCATCCGGGTATTTTAGCACGTGCTTAAACTGTACGTTATATTTGACCCGGGGCTTTTCTGAAACTATATTAAACACTATGAACAACCAAGCAACGACAAATATTGAGTCACTGGAAAGCAAGGTCGAGGAATTACTCGCTCTTTCACAGCGCTTATCGGAAGAAAATGCCCAGCTAAAAGCACAGCTATTTGCATTAAAAACTGATAAATCAGGCCTGGTCGAGCAGAAAGAACAGGTTCGTAGCCAGGTTGAAGGCATGATTTCACGCCTGAAAGCTATGGAATCTGCCTAGCCCCTCCCTCTCCTGAGTTAATTTCCTGTGAGCAAAGACACCAGTAGTCTCAATATCGAAATAATGGATAAGGAATATCGCGTTTCCTGTCCACCTGACGAACAGGATTCGTTACGCGCTTCGGCTGAGTTTCTCAATAAAAAACTAAATGAAATAAAACAGCGCGGATCGATTATCGGCGCTGAACGCATAGCCATTATGGTGGCGCTTAACCTGGCTCACGAATTACTCAATAGCCAGGGATTTGAGCAGGGTTTTACAGACCTGGATTCACGAGTAGGCAATTTACAGAATAAAATAGACATTGCCCTGCGTGAAATTAAACTAACCTAGATACAGGTCAACAAAGTATCAAGCTGACCTTGTTAATATGATTCCAGCCTCACTCATCTGAGGTGCCCAATCTCCCTGCAAAGCAGGGAGCCGGGCAACGGTAAAGAGTTTGGGTGCTTCTGCGGTGTTTGTAAGCACAACTTATAAAACCCTTGAGCCTTACTCATCGACACCGGGAGATTAGCTGTCAGGCGCTGTGTGCGTTACCGCCTAGTGTGGGAGGCCTTATACGTCGACGCGAATTCCCACTTGAACCCCAGGTTCAAGGATCGTGAGTCCTGCTACGGCATTTGCGGTTGCACCCTCCTAATTTTGGCTCTAAGCTACTGGCCATGCCAGCAAGCCCACGAGACCAACTACGTAAAAGCGTACGTCAACAACGACGCGCGCTGAGTGACCATCAGCAAGACCTGCACGCCCAGTCCGTTGCACAACAACTAAGCCGTCACCCTTTATTCCTTAATGCATCGCGCATTGCACTCTACCTTGCTGAAGATGGAGAAATTGATCCCGCCTATCTCATACACAGGGCATGGAAATATAAAAAACAGGTTTATTTACCGGTACTGCCACCGACGGGCCATGCCCTGGTTTTCGCACCCTACCACCCTGGCTCAAGATTAATAACGAATCGTTTTGGTATTAACGAACCCAACTGCCACCCCAGTGAATGGATTCGTGCACGGCAGCTCAATCTAATACTGCTACCCCTGGTCGCCTTCGATGAAGAGATGAATCGCCTCGGTATGGGCGGTGGTTATTATGATCGCAGCCTGGCCTTTACCCGCCACCGCAAACAATGGCACAGCCCACATCTCATTGGACTGGCCCATGAGTGCCAGAAAATAGAGCAACTCCCCTGTGAACCCTGGGATGTACCCTTGAACATGATCGCCACAGAACGGTGTCTATACGATAAAAAAGTAATTCAAGAATAAGCTTTTCAGCCACCAAGAAACATACTGTAAGCCGGGTTATCGGTCTCTTCCCACCAGCGATACCCCAGGCTACTGAGAAAGTCTTTCAACGCCTTGTGGTCACTAGCCGGCACCTGCAAACCAACCAGCACTCGACCATAGGCTGCACCGTGGTTACGATAATGAAACAGACTGATATTCCAGCGCGTACCGATCTGGCTTAAAAAATTAAGCAAGGCACCGGGGCGTTCGGGAAATTCAAACCGGTATAGCACTTCGTTTTCCAGCCCATGGACATGACCGCCCACCATGTAGCGCACGTGCATCTTCGCTACTTCGTTATCGGTCATGCTGAGTACCGGGTAACCTGCGGTCTCCAGTTTTTCAATTAGCTGATCCATTTCCGCCAGTCCCTCGGATAATTTAATACCGGCAAAGACATGGGCATCCCGATCATCGGCATAACGGTAGTTGAATTCGGTAATACCTCGCTTGCCGATGGTTTTACAGAACTTGAGGAAACTACCCGGTTTTTCCGGGATGGTAACCGCCACCAGGCCTTCACCATGCTCACCCAACTCAGCCCGTTCCGAGACATGACGCAGGCGATCAAAATTCATATTCGCACCACTATTGATCGCCACCAGGGTCTGGTCTTTTAGCCCATGGCTATCAATATATTTTTTTATACCCGCCACCGCCAGTGCTCCGGCCGGCTCGGTGATGGAGCGGGTATCATCAAAAATATCCTTAATGGCGGCACAGATTTCATCCGTACTCACAGTGATAACTTCATCAACACATTGTTTGGCGACGCGGAAGGTTTCTCGCCCCACCTGGCGCACGGCAACGCCATCCGCAAAAATACCCACCGTATCCAGTGTGACACGGCGGTTTTTCTTAAACGCCTCGGCCATACAGGCAGCATCTTCCGGCTCGACACCAATCACTTTTATCTCGGGCCGCAGGTATTTTATATAGGCCCCCATACCGGCAATCAGGCCACCACCGCCGACGGGAATAAATACCGCGTGTATTGGCTCCGGGTACTGGCGCAAAATTTCCATTGCCACGGTGCCCTGGCCGGCAATTACATCAGGATCATCGTAGGGATGAATAAAACTTAAACCCTCTTTTTCTGCCAACTCATAGGCATATTCAGAGGCCTCATCATAGGTATCACCAAACAGTACTGCTTTGGCACCGTAGGAGCGTACCGCATCCACCTTGATACGCGGCGTGGTTTTCGGCATGACGATGGTGGCCTTCACGCCCAGTTTTGATGCCGACAGGGCCAGCCCCTGGGCATGGTTACCCGCCGAGGCCGCAATTACACCCTTTACTTCACCACCACGAAGTAGCTGGAATAACTTGTTATAGGCCCCGCGTAACTTGAAGGAAAACACCGGCTGCAAATCCTCCCGCTTCAACAGGATATGATTTTCCAGTCGTGTCCCGAGTCGATTGGCCACCTCCAGCGGTGATTCTATGGCTACATCGTAGACCCGTGCAGTGAGTATTTTTTCTATATATTTTTGTGTCATAGCATCTTCATTAATTCATCACGCAGCCGGGCAGATGACTTGTTAGTCGACAACAGGTATTATTCTGCCATCTGATTTAGGAGTTCGTACTATGACGCAAGATGAAATGAAACGCAAAGCCGCTGAAGCCGCCATGGCCTATGTTGTTGAAGATGAAATTGTTGGTGTAGGCACCGGCTCTACAGTAAATCATTTCATTGACTGCCTGGCCGAAATAAAGGGCAAGATCAAAGGTGCAGTATCCAGCTCCGAGGCATCGACCAAACTGATGCAGGAACGCGGCATCGAAGTATTTGACCTGAACAATGTTGACTATATTCCGGTTTACATTGATGGTGCCGATGAGTCCAACCACAACCTGTCACTGATCAAGGGCGGCGGTGGCGCCCTTACCCGTGAAAAAATTATTGCTGGCGCCAGTAAGAAATTTGTCTGTATCGCCGATGAAACGAAACTGGTCGACGTCATGGGCAAGTTCCCCTTACCGGTCGAAGTGATCCCCATGGCCCGTAGCTATATTGCACGCGAGCTGGTGAAGCTGGGTGGTCGCCCGGTATGGCGTGAAAATTTCATCACCGATAACGGCAATGTCATCCTCGATGTTCACGACCTGGAGATTATGGAACCAATCAAAATGGAAAATGAAATTAATAGCTGGGCCGGTGTTGTAACCTGTGGGCTATTTGCAAACCGCGGTGCAGATGTACTGATCCTCGGCACCCAGGATGGCGCGAAAACGGTAATGCCGAAATAAGACTTTAGTCGTTAGTCGTTAGTCGTTAGTCGTTAGTCAAAAGCGAAACATTTTTTCCGACTTCCGACTTCCGACTTCCGACTTAAATCACAACAGGACCCGCTCAATCCCACCATTCTTCACCGACTTCACAAACTGGCTCTGCCAGTCCTTACCCAGCTTGTGTTTCGCCAGCTCAACCACGATGTAATCGACTTCCAGCCCGGTATCATCCGCATAACGTGACAGCCCCTGCTGGCAGGCGGGACAGGATGTGAGCATTTTAATATTCCCGTTCAGCGCCTTTTCATGACTGCTCAACTGCTTGATACCCTGTTTAAGTTCGCGCTGCTTGCGGAATTTCACCTGGGCCGCAATATCTGCACGCGCTACGGCAAAGGTACCCGACTCACCACAACAGCGATCGGACAGGGTTACATCCTTACCCATCAGGCTGGAGGCCACTTTAATGGGGGCGTACTGCTTCATCGGTGAATGACAGGGATCATGGTATAGATACTGTGTGCCGCCCACGCCCTCCATGCTGACGCCCTTCTCCATCAGGTATTCGTGGATATCCATTAAGCGGCAGCCGGGAAATATCTGCTCAAACTGGTATTCCAGCAACTGGTCGATACAGGTACCACAGGAAACCACCACGGTTTTGATATCCAGGTAATTGAGTGTATTCGCCATACGGTGGAATAACACCCGGTTACCGGTGGTAATCTGCCGCCCCTTTTCGGTATCACCGGATGCGGTTTGGGGATAACCGCAACACAGGTAACCCGGCGGCAGTACTGTCTGGATTCCTAATTCATATAACCAGCTCAATGTGGCCGCACCCACCTGGCTGAACAGGCGCTCTGAACCACAACCGGGGAAATAAAATACAGCTTCACTGTTGATATCTGTTTTAGCGGGATCACGCAGGATAGGGATGGTCTTGTTATCTTCCACGCCCAGCGTCGAACGCAGGGTTCTTGCCGGTACATCCGCCGGCATGGGCTTGCTCATGAACTGGATAACCTGCTCTTTTATCACCGGCTTACCGGTAGTGGAAGCAGGCCGTTTCTGCTTCGGCAGCAAGCCGGGCACGAGCTTCATCAGGCGTCGGCCAAAACGCTGCCCCATATAACCCGCCTGGATAAGGCCGGCACGGACCAGCTTAATCGCCGCCGGATCGGTAATGTTCAGGAAGGCCATAGACAATTTTGTTGCCAGGTTCACCCGGCGCTGCCCCTGCGACTTGAGGATATGGCGCATTTTTACGGTAACATCGCCAAAATCGATATTCACCGGACAGGGCGATAAACAGCGGTGACAGATGGTACAGTGATCCGCTACATCATTCATTTCATCAAAGTGACGCACGGAAATACCACGGCGGGTCTGCTCCTCGTACAGGAAGGCCTCGGTAATCAGGCCAGAGGCGAGTATTTTGTTGCGCGGTGAATACAATAAATTGGCCGATGGCACATGGGTGGTGCAGCTCGACTTGCACTTACCGCAACGCAGGCAATGGGCAATCGCATCATTCAATTCACCCAGCTCGCTCTCTTCCAGGATAATGGCTTCCTGTTTTAACAGGCGTAGTGATGGTGTATAGGCACGCTCAAGGCCACCGGTCTGTACCAGCAGTTTACCTCGATTGAAGTGCCCCTCGGGATCGACCTGCTGCTTATATTCAGCAAAGGCGCTAATGGTACGCTGGTCCAGGTACTGAAACTTGGTCAGCCCGATGCCATGCTCACCAGAAATAACGCCGCCCAGTGAAATCGCCAGTTCCATGATGCGATCAACGAGTCGCTCGGCCTCCTGCATCATCGCGTAGTCATTCGAGTTCACGGGGATATTGGTATGCACATTGCCGTCACCCGCGTGCATATGCAGGGCGACAAATAAGCGGCTGGACAGGACTTCGCCGTGCATGCCATCCAGCTTGTTCTGGATCGCCAGCAGGTCATGGCCCCTGAAAATCTGTTTTAACGGCTGCTCAACCTCCGCACGGTAAGAGACCAGGATTTCATGGCGCAACAGGCCCTGGACCAGGGTATCACCGGCACGTAAACGGGTCTTTTCTTCGTCCAGCAGGATATCAATATGCTGCTCGGCCGGCTCATCCAGTGAATGCAACAAACCCTGCCAGCGCTGACGTACCCGCGCCAGGGTTTCTAATGCGGATTCAAAATGGGCCGTAATCAGGGCTGCCGTTTCTGGCTCATCGGTCTTCTGCAACTCTGGCTGCTGACTCAGCAACAGGCAGTTTTCAATCTTATCCAGCAGCACCAGCTTATTACTGATGGACTGCTCGATGTTCATACGCTCTATGCCTTCCGAATATTCGGCCAGCCGGTCGAGCGGGATCACCACATCCTCATTAATTTTGAAGGCATTGGTGTGCGCCGCAATGGCCGCGGTACGGGCACGGTCCGACCAGAAACGCTGGCGTGCCTCGGCACTGACTGCGATAAAACCTTCCGCATGACGGGCATTCGCCAGGCGCACCACCTGCGATGCGGCCTCGGCCACCGCATTTTCATCATCACTGGCAATATCCGCCAGCAACAGCATTTTGGGGGACTCGGTGCGCGCTGCCTTGGGGCTGTAATTTACCGCACGGATATAACGATCATCCAGGTGCTCGAGGCCGGAGAGCATGATGTCCGGGTTCTGTTCCAGGTAATCCTTGACCTCAACGATCGCCGGCACGGACTCATGTAGATCATGGCCATAAAATTCCAGGCACACGGTGCGCCGTTGTTTGGGCATAGTGTGCAGGACGAATACGGCAGAAGTAATCAGGCCGTCACACCCCTCTTTCTGCACCCCGGGCAGACCACCGAGAAATTTGTCGGTGACATCCTTACCCAGGCCTTCTTTACGCAGCGATTGTCCGGGGAATTTGAGTATTTCGGGCTGCCCCAGCAGTGATTCCTTACCGGCCTGGAAACGACTCACCCTGAACTCGACCTCGGCCTGCTGGTGGATCTTGCCCAGGTTATGATTGATGCGTTCGACTTCCAGCCAGTTACCGTCGGCCGTGACCATGCGCCAGGACACCAGGTTATCCAGTGTCGTGCCCCACATCACCGCCTTCTTGCCGCCCGCATTCATCGCGATATTGCCGCCAATGGTGGAGGCATCCTGGGATGTGGGATCCACCGCAAACACATAGCCATGAGCCTCGGCCAGCTCGGAGACCCGTTTGGTGACGACACCCGCCTCGGCACGAACCGTTGGTACCGGGCGATCGACACCGGGAATGCTCTTCATTTCTACCGTCGCCAGGGCTTCAAGCTTTTCGGTATTGATCACCGCCGTATTAGCATACAGGGGTACCGCACCGCCGGTATAACCGGTACCGCCACCGCGCGCAATGATGGTCAGTCCCAGCTCGATACAGGCCTTCACCATGGCGGGGATTTCGTCTTCCGTATCCGGGGTCAGCACAACAAAGGGGAACTCGACACGCCAGTCGGTGGCATCGGTGACATGGGAAACACGGGCTATGCCACTGAAATCGACATTATCCCGACGCGTGATTTTTGCCAGCAGGCGTGTGGCCCGATTACGCAGCGACTGCTGTGATTCAAACCAGGCGGCAAATTCACCTACTGCCTTAGCTGCCGCATCTGCCAGCTCCAAAGCCTGCTCATTGCCGTCCGCACGCAGCACGATCTGGTCCAGGCGGTGATGCAGGGCTGCCACCAGCTGCTTCCTGCGGCGCCGGTTTTCCAGCAAATCATCCTGGATAAAGGGATTACGTGTAATAACCCACATATCACCCAGCACCTCGAACAGCATACGTGCCGAATGACCGGTGCGACGCGAACCCCGTAGCTGATTAATCTTCGCCCACATGGACTCACCCAGGAAACGAATTATAATTTCCCGATCAGAAAACGAGGTGTAATTATAGGGAATTTCGCGAATACGACTGGTGGATGTTATAGATTCAGCGGTCATGGATGGAGCGAATCGGCCTGTTGATGAAAGCCAGAGATTCTAGCACAGAAGACGCTGCTGGACATGGCCTGCTGAGGATTTGATGCACCTTAATAGTATTAATTAAGCACACTATCAACGTCTATTCTGTCTGAGCTTGCTCTGTAATATGGGGGGTTATTCACATACTGGTAACGAAGCAACTAGCAACCCATTAAACTGGATTTATTTCAGGCATAAAAAAACGGGGCCTAAGCCCCGTTTTTTTCTAATGTTATAAAATATAACTTAGAAGTTGTGCTTCAGACCAAACGAGATGTTAGTCACGTCAGCTTCGCTCCAGCTATCAGCCAAAGCATATACTGAAGTTGCTTTAGACATAGCATGATCAACACCTACAGTAGTACGTGTTTCATCATAACCCTGCGCAACAAGAACAGTACCAGTAGGACCTGTAACAGTCAGCGCAGTATCAGTTGTATCGATGTACTGGAACTTGAATGTGTTGGCACCCATCTTGTAGGCAGCGCTCAGACCCATTGCAATCTCGTCATCAGCAGTACCTATATCAGATGTGCTGTACATGAAACCAACTGTCAGTGCATCCATTGTGTATGTAGCCGTCAGACGAGTCTGATCAGCCAGACCCACATCTTCTGTAGAGTTGATACCCAGACCTACGTACAGGTTGTTGGCATCGTACATGATACCGATAGATGTACCGTCAGCAATGCCGTCATTTGGAGCAGCTTCACCAGGAACCAGGGCAACAACGGCCTTGATTGCACCGAACTTGGGGCTAACCCAGGCAATCACGCTTTCAGCACGATTCTCACCGCGAACCAGACCACCAGCGTAAGTGTAAGTACCAGCACCTTGAGCAAGCGCACCGAACTCAGCAGTTGCTTCTGCAGCTGTAGCGTCATAAGAAACGCTCACACCACCAGCCATATCAGCAACGGTATCGTTGAATACGTCGAAACCACCCTGAACCATTTTCAGAGGCGTGTCATGACGACCCAGCAGCACTGTACCCATGCCTGTACTCAGACCAACATACTGGTTACGAGCAGATAAATCACCAGAATCAGTAATATCTACACCGAATTCCATTTTGTAGACAGCTTTCATGCCGCCGCCCAGATCTTCTGAACCTTTAACACCAACACGTGAACTATTACTATTTACCAGCATTGCATCTGCTGAATCATCACCAGAAGCACTGGTAAGTGCAGCATGTGCAATACCATATACTGAAGCTTCAGCGTTTGCTGCTAGTGGAGAAACTAAACCCGCTGCAATAGCGATTACTAAGAAACGTTTTTTCATTATGCAAGACTCCTGCATGTTGTTATTTATCATAGCTATGACTTTTTGTGGTCAAACAAAAAAACCAGTTGTATTTATAAACAATTATCGATGTAAGTCAATAGTTTTAAACCGTAATTGTTTGATTAATCACTTATTAGGACAGTTTTTTTAACCTGTCCACACAATGTGCAAAATAAAATTCATGTTGAGTCTCTCAAAAAGACCAATAACATAAATTGACTCTGCTCAAAAAATGCCTTTATTTAAGCTAAAAACAGCATTTTCTATTTTTGTACAAATGATCAGACCTTTAATCATTTATGACAGAATAAATTGAAACTTTTTTCTTTCATCTTTCAGACAAAATATCTATTGGTCATCAATCTAGACTGAATCAGCGCGCAATATACACCATGACAAACTGTTTTTAAACTGTCTGGCTTTGTCATCGTCCTGTAATGTGATCTTCATCGTTTTATTTTTAACAAAGACTCAACCAGGAGGTTACAAAATAGAGCCTTGATCGCACAATGAACCAGGCTCACACATAGACGCTGTACATACAACAACATCAGCTATTGCCCTCCTGGGGAGCACAGCCTTCACCCCCCTCAATACATAAAAATAACCATAATAAACAAATAGTTATAACAACTCATTGACTCCGGCCTACTTTTTAACAAGTCACTTATTTCATTCAAAACCACTCTCCATTACCATAATAAAGCATGACGCCACTCTCGATTGCTCCCGGCAATCGAGTCGAACCTGATCCAGGATCTCGTACTCGTTCCCCAGCCAAATAAAAAAGGCCTACCTGTCGCTTAATCAGCTAGTTACTGGCTGATACTGTGATTATTCGGCGCGTCCTGCGCCTCACCCCTTCGGGGCCAGGGTCATATACAGCATGACCCTGTTCTCGATTGCTCCCGGCAATCGAGTCAAACCTGATCCAGGATCTCGTGCTAGTTCCCCAGCCAAATAAAAAAGGCCCACCATATAGGTGGGCCTTTTTTATTTGGCTGGGGAACTAGGATTCGAACCTAGATTGACGGAGTCAGAGTCCGTAGTCCTGCCGTTGGACGATTCCCCAATAAAGCTTCTTTAAGCAGCAAGTTACTGATATTTATAGGGATTTAACACCCGCTACAATACTGAATGACGCGACAAAGGGCTCTTCCAGACGACAGGATACCAGGGCATCCATGCCCAGCATCCAGGTAACTTGATACTTATTACTACTCTGATTAACGTTTTGAGAACTGAGTAGCACGACGTGCTTTACGCAGGCCGACTTTCTTACGCTCTACTTCACGTGCATCACGAGTAACAAAACCGGCTTTACGCAGTGCTGGGCGTAAACCTTCGTCATAGGCCATCAATGCACGTGTAATACCGTGACGAATAGCACCTGACTGGCCTGTACCGCCGCCGCCTTTTACCGTGATATGAAAATCAAATTTACTTTGCATATCAACAACGTCTAAAGGCTGCTTTACAATCATGATGGCTGTCTGACGTCCGAAGTACTGCTCGATTGGACGACCATTAACCTTGATGTCACCGGTGCCAGGGCGCATGAATACACGTGCGCTTGATGATTTACGACGACCAGTTGCGTAATATTGGGTTTCTGCCATGAGAAATTCCTACCAGTTAAATATCCAGAGCCTGGGGCTGCTGGGCTGTATGTTTGTGTTCTGGGCCGGCGTAAACTTTCAGTTTACGGAACATGGCACGACCCAATGGATTCTTGGGCAGCATGCCTTTAACGGCGCGTTCAATGATCATTTCAGGCTTCTTATCACGCAGTTTATCAAAACTGATTGATTTGATACCACCAATGAAACCTGTATGTCTGTAGTACATCTTGTCTGTTGTCTTGTTACCTGTGACCGCTACTTTTTCAGCATTCACAACAACGATGTAGTCGCCAGTATCCACGTGAGGGGTATACACAGGCTTATGCTTGCCACGAAGACGACGGGCAATTTCAGTCGCCAGACGGCCCAGGGTTTTGCCATCGGCATCAACAATGTACCAGTCGCGTTTTACCGTCTCTGGCTTGGCACTGAATGTTTTCATGTTCTTTAGTCCTACTGGATGTTCGCTCTATATACGAAAGGCGGAGAATAATACAGTTTTAGCCGCCCTGACACAAGCACGATTTGTCTATTCTTGAGTGATTTGTTACAGGCAAAAAAAAACGTGGCAGGGGATGCCACGTTAAAAATATACCACCAAAGGAGGATGGAGGAGTTTTTACAAAAAAAAGTCTGCTACATAACACCAAATTGCAATATGATTATATTCTAATACACTGATTTGCATTCTGGCAAGTATTTTTTATAAATTCAGCCCCAATACGCCTGTTATTTACCGCTGAAACCTTATAAGCAACTGATTAATAACAATTAAAATATTTCTTAAGGATTAAAAAAATATGCTTACTTTATCTGTAAACGCGATACTACACGGCCATTTTGCAGGTGTTCACTAAGAATTTCATCTATATCCTGCTCATCGACAAAGCTATACCAGGTCTCTTCGGGATAGATCACCATAACCGGGCCTTCACCACATCGATCCAGACAACCCGCCGTATTTATCCTGACTGAACCCTTTCCCGCCAAACCCAGCTGCTTCACTTTCTGCTTTAAATAGGCCCGCAGCCGACTCGCCCCAGACTGTTCACAGCACATTTCACCCTTTTCACGCTGGTTGGTACAAATAAAAACGTGATATTTGTAATAGGACATTGCCTCGATCCCTTATAGTTATTTATCATGCGTGGATTATTACACAATCACATAAGATCAAAACAGATTGAACCTGCCAAAACCTGACCTCACCATAAAACCCGTCGATCCCCTGGCGGATACGGATCTTTGCGTGTTATGCGGTATGTGCCTGCCCTACTGCCCGACCTACCGGGTATATCAGAATGAGGCCGAATCGCCCCGTGGGCGTATTGTTTTGATGCAGGCCCTGAGCAAAACAGGTTTCCAGGCGGACCAACGGCTTTTCAGTCACCTGGACCACTGCGTTGGCTGTCGGGCCTGCGAGACCATGTGCCCTTCCCGGGTCCCCTTCAGCAGGTTAATTAACAGTGCACGGCAACTCAGTCGGCAGCAACACCCCCTGCCCGCCCAGATCAATCAGTTACTCAAAACCGTGCTCAAACCGGATGGACTTAATCGTTATCAGGGGTGGCTGGGCAATAAAGTCATTCAATCCATCAGCGGCGCCGGTCTAAAACTGCTCGGACAGGACAGCACCCAACGCCTGTTGGCCCAGGCCAGTCCACAGCGGCTGCATACACTCTATCCCGCCGGCACAGCCCCCAGGGGGAGCGTGGCACTGTTTACGGGCTGCATGGGCAAGCTCTTCGATATTAACAGCCTGCTGAACAGCATACGCCTGCTCAATCACTATGGTTTTAATGTCCATGTGCCAGTAAAACAATATTGCTGTGGTGCATTGCATGAAAATAACGGTTACCCCACAGAAGCTGAAACCCTGATCCACAACAATCAACAGGTTTTTGGCGACATCGATATAGACTACATTCTCTTTAGCGCGAATGGCTGTGGCGCCCAGCTCGCTGAACATGCTTTTTCAGTCCCCGTGATGGACATAGCATCGTTCTTACTGCAACAGACAGATATAAGCCCCGATGATTTTCAAGCACTGGATAGTACGGTGGTTATACATCAAAGCTGCAGTAGCACCAACAAACTAAAAATCACCGGCATCAGCCAGCAACTGGCCCAGAAAATCCCGGGTATCCAGCTATTAACATTACATCATGCCGATGTCTGTTGTGGTGCAGGTGGCAGCCATCTTCTCAGTCAGGGTGAAACCGCAGATAAAATCATCAATCTCAAAATTGAAGAACTCAAACAGCTCAAGCCCGACTATATCCTCAGCGATAATACCGGCTGCAGTATGCACTTCAGGGGCAGTCTTGAGCGGGCTGGGCTGGATATAGCGGTGGTGCACCCTGTTGAGCTGCTGGCCAGGCAGCTTAAGTGATATACTTGCACCAAACTCAAATTCATAGCATCAGGTAAAAAATAATGCGTCACTATTCCCTCGCGGATCAATTTATTCAGCAGGCCGATCACGCCCTGAGAACCGTACTTGGAAAGCCCATTATTACCGAGCGCCCCAATCCAGCCGCTGATATTAAAAAAATTGAACTTGATGATGCCGAGCGCAGGGTGTCTTCAGGCCTGATGCGAGTCAATCATTCGGGTGAGGTATCGGCACAGGCGCTGTACCAGGGCCAGGCGCTCACCGCTCGCCTGCCCGAGGTACGTAGCAGCATGGAACGTGCCGCCCTTGAAGAAAACGATCACCTGGCATGGACCGAAAAACGCCTGCATGAACTGGGCAGCCACAAAAGCATCCTTAATCCACTGTGGTATACCGGCTCCTTTGCATAGGCGCTTTTGCTGGTGTACTGGGCGATAAATGGAGCCTGGGCTTTGTGGCCGAAACTGAACACCAGGTGATTCGCCATCTGGATAGCCACCTGGACAAATTACCCGCCAAAGACCTGGCCAGCAGGGCCATATTGCAGCAAATGAAAAGAGATGAGGCCCACCACGCGACGGTTGCGCTGGAGGGAGGTGGTGCGGAGCTACCCTGGCCGGTTAAGAAACTGATGGCGGCCATGTCTAAAGTAATGACCCAATCAGCCTACTATATCTAGAGAGAGCACCGACTCATTTTAGTTCGCCTTTACATCTAAGAAATAAACAGACCACGCATAAAAAAGCCACTCAATAATTGAATGGCTTTTTTTGTTAAAAACTTACAGCCCGGCATCTCGCAGGCGTAACGAATTAGGCGTAGATTGCCTCCTGCTGAATATCCACTTTCGGGCGCTCCATCAATAGTGTCCTGATTTTGCCCAGCAATATATCTTTATTAACCGGCTTCTGCATAAAATCACGTGCACCCAGCTTCATACCCCATGCACGATCAGACCCCTGGTCGGAACCACTGACAATTATAATGGGAATGTGACTGGTATCGGGTGACTTCGTCAGGTAACGCGTAGCCTGGAACCCATTAATCTCTGGCATGACTATATCCATCAGGATCAGGTCCGGCTTCTTGTGGCGGGCCATCAATATTCCCTGTTTACCATTTTCAGCTGTCAGGGTTCGTATCCCTGCACTTTTAAGCATTTTCTCCATGGCAAATAACTGCGTCCTTGAATCATCAACAATTAGCACACTAACATTCATAAACTGGATGGATGTGCTCTTTTGACGATTAAACCAGGGCATTGTAAGAATATTTTTCATGATGTTATAACCACGTAATCATTTTTAGGAAACTTGTATGTAAGATATACAAGTTATAGCGATTATATATTGAAATAAGACAAGATTTTTTAAGAGGTGACGCTATTTGTCTGGAAACGTGATGGAGATCACAGGTCGATTTTGTGAATCTTTATGTGCTGTCAAATGCAGTTCAACAGGCTCGGGCTGGCGTCGTTGATTAGAGCCTATATTGTTGGGCACACGGTAAACGCGAAAATTATATTCCAGATCATCAACTCGACCATGCAGTGCACTGGCTGCCATAAACAACACATGCCTTAGGCGCTGTAATACAGCGAGCTCATCAAAGGCACCCATGCTGGGTGTCATCATTTCAACACAATCTTCCCAGACCTCTGTAGCCATGTACACCGGACGACGAAAATTAAACAGTCTTGCAGTACTGGTCACATCCCTGAAGTCAGGGTGCTGGTCAAGATCAATTTGATTGAGTTCATCCAGTGGCATGATACTGACTAGACTACTCATCGGGATGCTGGATAGTAACTATGGGCTGATTATATTCATCATTATGAGCAACCAGTTTGAGGGTGGTTGCCTCGGGATAGCGAGCCTGGCGGTCATTGGGTACGCGATGAATCTTGAATTCGCATTCCATATTCTTGACCCGGCCATGCAGCGCGGTGGACGCCATAAACAGTACATGCCTCAGGCGTTGCAATACGGCCAGCTCATCAATAGCTTTACCCTGATAATTAACGAGTTCAACACAGTCATGCCAAACAGTATCTGTCATATAAACAGGACGATTAAAGTTAAACAAACGTGCCGTGCTGCTTACATCACGTCGTGTTTGCTGACTACTGTGGTGTTGTTGAGTATTGCTTTGCATATTCATTACTGCTTTAAAACTCCGAATTATACCGCAAAGTCTAGACGGTTATATTTCTGGCAGGTGTTAATCAGATCACAATTATCACTTATCCTGATTAAAACAAGCGTGCTTCAGCACTTTTATAGCCGCTTTTTACTGATTTTCCAAGTACTTAAATCACAAACAGGAAAATAGCACATAGATAAATAAGGCCATAAAACCTGGATAACCCACACAATCAGCCCACTAACGGTCAATTTATGGCCATTGGCCTATAAATCGGTACTGATCTCAATTTCCTCGTGAACACCCAGGTTTTCAGCTACAGCCTGTACGACACGGGCCAGGTACGGTCGAATGGCCTGGCTATTCAGACGATGACGATCCACATGCTCGATCCAGCCAAACAGAGATATTTTCAGCTGCTCCTCTGTCCTGACGTGCTGATCCACATCATAGGCCAGCTGTTTTAACTCCGTCAGGGAGGGCGCCAGGGCGAGCTCCGTCAACAACTCATTCAGGCATTCACACCACTTCTGGCAGCTATCATCAAGCCCTAGCTCTGAATGATGCGGCATCTCTGCGGCACCATCAGGCAGTGCGCTGATCCAGATACGGAAACTGGCCTGCTGTAACGAATGATAGAGTGGCTCGCCGGAGATAATAAATATCAGCAGATTTTGTGCATTGGCAAAAAAACTCACATCACTGTATGACCAGCTTTTACTTTTGGCAAATTCATACAATCGAATATGCTGCCTGAATTCAGCCAGGTGTAACTGATCCAGTATGAGGATAGTTTTTTCGGCCTCACTGAGCGCACAGGCCTCGGTCATAATGCGATCAAAGGGCAACGTAGGCGGCTCTTCTGGCAGTTCTTCACCCTGGTTCAGGCGAATAACCTGCGGTGCTGGTTTTTCCACGCCAAACTCAAAGTAAAGCAGGTGCTCGTATTCCAGTGCCTGCCCCAGGGCATTAGCAAAGGCCGATTTACGTCGTCCCGGGTCGCCATCCACATTCAAATAACGAATATTATCAGTCGGCTGTTCCATGAAACACTGTATGGCATAGTCATAATTTTCACGTGACTCAAAACCATATTCAGACAACTTGTGTTTTAACAGGTACATAGATTTAAAAGGTACGGTTACGTGCGAAGCGACGGCGCAGGTCACGTAATATCACAAACAACCAGGGCCAGATCATCGCCCCTACCAAACTGGGAAAGAAATATTGTCCGAGATCGGGTGCACGCCCCATAATACCACTCACCCACAACACCAATAACTGCTTAATAATTAACAAGAAAAAGACGACCATCGCCTGTTGCACCAGGGAAAACACCCGGATACGCTGGTATTGCATATGCACCAGGTAAACAATCAGTACCATGCCTATGGCATGCTGCCCAAGAATGGCTCCCTGGGTCACATCCAGCAGCAAACCAAAGATCCAGGCCAGGGTTACACCCACATGCTCGGGCAGGGCCATGGCCCAGTAGATCATGACCAGCGCCATCCAGTTGGGCCTGAAGGGTCCTGCCCAGTCGGGCAGGGGCATCATTTCCAGCATCAGCGCCAGGATGAGAGTAGGCAATACCACGCGATAACACTTACCCATTACGGCTTAATCCCCGGTTCTTCAGGCTCTATTTTTTCAGTCTTTTTCACCGGTGGATTATGCCAGACCAGCAGTACCTCACGACTGCGATCCAGATGCGCCAGTGGCTCGGCTATGACGGTTGCAAAGGTCTCACCGGCTGGACGCTCAATTTCAATAATCCGACCCACCGGGTAATTGGGTGGAAAACGCTCGCCCAGGCCGGAGGTGACGATAAGGTCGCCAATTTCAATATCTGCACTATGGGGAATATAGCGCAGCTCCAGTTTATGCGCCTGCCCGGTGCCGAATGCGGTACTGCGTAACCCGTTACGATTAATCTGTACCGGTATCGCATGGCTGGGATCAGAGATTAGTAAAGCCGTAGAGGAATGCCGCCCGACATGCAGTACCTGCCCCATCACACCCCAGGCATCGATAATCGGCTGCCCAAGATACACCTCTTTCTCGGAACCTTTGTTCAGCACAACCTGTTGTTTATAGGGATCAAGATCGATGGATAATAATTCGGCTACCAGCACCAGCTCGCCCACTTTGGGGCGCGCACTGAGCATTTTTCTCAGGCGTTCATTCTCTTTTTCCAGGATACTCAGCTTCTGCAGGCTAACCTGGGCGCGTAACTGCTGCTCCCTCAGGTCCCGATTATCATCCAGCAGGGTCTGGTGTGATGAAAATGATTCGTCTGTCCAGCTAACCAAATCAGCGGGAATATTGATCAGGTAACGCAAAGGGAAAATAATATAGGTTTCGAGTACGCCGCGAGCCGCCTCAAGATGATGCCAGCGATGGTCCGCTGTCATAATCATGATGGATAGAGCTACCAGAACTATGGTGCGCAGAGTGACCGAAGGCCCTCGCAAAAATAACGACTGCATAAACGATCACACTGCCATGAAAAAAAACTATTCTACCGCAAGAAAGTCGCCGCCGTGCTCATCAATCAACTCAAGCACACGTCCACCGCCACGGGCCACGCAGGTCAGGGGCTCTTCAGCCATGATCACTGGCAAACCGGTTTCTTCCATGAGCAATCGATCCAGGTCCCTTAACAGGGAACCACCACCGGTCAGCACTATGCCCCGCTCGGCAACATCGGCACCCAGCTCGGGAGGCGTTTGTTCCAGTGCCGTTTTGACGGCGCTGACTATACCGTGCAGTGGTTCCTGCAGCGCCTCGAGAATTTCATTACTATTAAGCGTGAAGCTACGGGGAATACCTTCAGACAGGTTACGGCCCTTTACCTCAGTTTCCAGTAATTCTTTGCCCGGGTATGCAGAACCTATCTGGTGCTTGATACGCTCGGCAGTGGCCTCACCGATGAGAATACCGTAGTTACGACGAATATAACTGATAATACCTTCATCAAATTTATCACCACCAATGCGCACGGATGCAGAATAGACGATACCATTTAACGAGATAACCGCGACTTCCGATGTACCACCACCAATATCCAGCACCATCGAACCGCGCGGCTCATCCACTGGCATGCCTGCACCAATCGCTGCGGCCATGGGCTCTTCGATTAAATAGACTTTACGCGCACCGGCACCGGCAGCAGATTCACGAATGGCACGGCGTTCAACCTGGGTTGCACCACAGGGCACACAGATCAATACACGGGGACTGGGACGCAGCATGGCACTTTCGTGAACCTGGCGAATAAAATGCTGCAACATCTTTTCAGTCACATGGAAATCGGCAATCACGCCATCACGCATGGGGCGAATGGCGGTAATATTCTGAGGTGTACGACCCAGCATGCGCTTGGCTTCTGCACCATAAGCCTCAATCGCCTTGGGACCACCGGGTCCACGATCCTGCCGGATGGCAACCACCGAAGGCTCGTCAAGTACTATACCTTTACCCCTGGCATATATTAAGGTGTTGGCTGTACCCAGATCGATGGATAAATCATTTGAAAACATTCCGCGTAGGCGTTTAAGAAACATTCGTGTGACTAACCTGTAATAATTTTAATTATAAAAGGGAATCGAAAGAGTTAAGCTATCCCGGTTCCCGCGTACTCTAGCAACGAGTATAGCCAAGAGCAAGCGTGCTAGTGGTCTATCGGTGCATAATATGCTAATTTTGCGCGCTTTTAGACGCAATTATCATTATTCTCGAGTTAATATCACCGAGACTAATGCCGCCAACTTAATATAGCGACGGAGATCAGAATGTCTTTAGGCCCTGATGACGTAAAAAAAATCGCCCACCTGGCGCGACTTGGAATTAACGAATCTGATATCGAGGGATATGCCGATAGCCTGTCCAGCATCCTCGGCCTGGTAGAAGACATGAATACGGTGAATACCGATGACGTCCTGCCCATGGCCCATCCCCAGGATGTTAGCCAACGCCTGCGCGTAGACGAGGTAACGGAGAGCAACCAACGGGAAAAATTCCAGGCAATTGCCCCATTAACGGAAGACGGTCTATACCTGGTACCCCAGGTCATTGAATGATTAAACTGAGTTTCAGGAAAATACATGTATCACACTAAAACACTGGCTGAATTATCGGCCATGCTGGAAGCCGGCGAGGTCACATCCGTTGAACTGACGCAGAGCTTTCTTGATCGCATCAAACAATTTGATGGTGAGCTCAATAGCTTCGTCACGGTCACCGAGGAACTGGCTCTGGCACAGGCCAAAGCCGCCGATAAAGCACGCGCGTCTGGCAAGGCTGGCCCGCTTACCGGCATCCCCATTGCACACAAAGACATATTTTGTACAGAAGGCGTTAAAACCAGTTGCGGCTCAAAAATGCTGGATAATTTTATCTCGCCCTACAGTGCTACCGTGGTTGAAAAAATGCGCGATGCTGGCGTCGTCATGCTGGGTAAAACCAATATGGATGAGTTTGCCATGGGCTCATCCAATGAAACCAGTTTTTATGGCCCGGTAAAAAACCCCTGGAATACCCAGGCCGTACCCGGCGGCTCCTCCGGTGGCTCTGCGGCATCTGTTGCTGCACGACTGGCACCCGCATCAACGGGCACCGATACTGGCGGCTCAATTCGCCAGCCCGCATCCCTGTGTGGCATTACCGGCCTCAAACCAACCTACGGACGTATTTCCCGCTACGGCATGATCGCCTTCGCCTCAAGCCTGGACCAGGCAGGCCCGATGGCACAATCGGCAGAAGACTGTGCGCTGCTACTGAATGCCATGGCTGGCTTTGACTCGCGTGACTCGACCTCGATGGAACGTGATGTCGATGATTACAGCGCCAGCTTGAACAACTCTATCGAAGGCCTGAAAATTGGTTTACCGAAAGAATATTTCAGCGAAGGCCTGGATGCGGGCGTGGCCAAACAGGTAGACGACGCCATTGCTCAATACAGGGCAATGGGCGCAGAGATTATTGATATTTCTTTACCCAATACCCACCTCGCGGTGCCGGTTTATTATGTGGTCGCCCCCGCGGAATGCTCATCCAACCTGTCACGCTTTGACGGCGTGCGCTTTGGTTACCGCTGTGAGGATCCGAAGGATCTGGAAGACCTGTACAAGCGTTCGCGTGGAGAAGGTTTTGGCGCAGAAGTTAAACGCCGTATCATGGTTGGTGCATACGCCCTGTCGGCCGGTTATTATGATGCCTATTATTTGAAATCGCAGAAACTACGCCGACTGATCTCCGAGGACTTTAGTAAGGCCTTTGAACAGGTCGATGTCATCATGGGGCCAACGGCGCCGTCAACTGCATTTAATATTGGCGAAAAGACCGATGATCCCGTGTCGATGTACCTATCGGATATTTACACCATTGCGGTCAACCTGGCCGGCTTACCGGGCATGTCAGTCCCCGCCGGATTCAGCAACAACATGCCCGTAGGCTTACAAATCATTGGTAATTATTTTGAGGAAAGCCGCCTGCTGAACGTCGCACACCAGTATCAGCAGAAAACAGACTGGCACAAACAGATACCCGAGGCCTTTGTTTAAGAAAACGACAAAGTTGCGTCATACAAAATATTTAAGAGGCATTCTTTATGGAATGGGAAACCGTCATCGGTTTGGAAATACACGCTCAGTTAGCGACCAAAAGTAAAATCTTTTCATCGGCATCCACTGCCTATGGTGCAGAACCGAATACACAGGCCTGTGCCGTTGATCTTGGCCTGCCCGGTGTCCTGCCGGTGGTTAACACTGAAGTCATACACATGGCAGCCAAATTTGGCCTGGCGACAAACTCTACCGTAGCCAAACGCTCCGTGTTTGACCGTAAAAATTATTTTTATCCCGACCTGCCAAAAGGCTACCAGATCTCCCAGCTTGAGCTGCCCATAGTGCATGACGGCAAACTGGATATCGAACTGGAAGATGGCACGAAAAAGACCATTGGCATCACCCGTGCCCACCTGGAAGAAGATGCGGGCAAATCCCTGCATGAAGACTTCCATGGCATGACCGGCATCGACCTGAACCGTGCTGGCACACCACTGCTGGAAATTGTTTCCGAACCGGATATACGCTCTGCCAAAGAAGCCGTTGCCTATATGAAAAAAATACATTCATTGGTGCAATACCTGGAAATTTGTGACGGCAATATGGCCGAAGGCTCGTTCCGCTGTGATGCCAATGTTTCGGTTCGTCCCAAAGGACAGGAAGCGTTTGGCACCCGTGCGGAAATAAAAAATATAAACTCGTTCCGTTTTGTAGAGCGTGCGATCAACCATGAAGTAGAACGCCAGATTGATGTTATCGAAGGTGGCGGGAAAGTAGTGCAGGAAACACGCCTCTACGATGCCGACAAGGATGAAACGCGCTCCATGCGCAGCAAGGAAGAAGCCAACGACTATCGCTACTTTCCAGACCCTGATTTATTACCAGTCATCATTGACGATGCCTATATCGAAAATGCACGCAAGGCCTTGCCCGAACTCCCGGATGCCAGGCGCCAGCGCTTTATTAACGAACTGGGCATTTCAGATTACGATGCAGGCATTTTGACTGCCAGCCGTGAGCTGGCCAATTTTTACGAGACCGTTGTCAGCGACACCTCGGATGCAAAACTGGCCGCTAACTGGGTTATTGGTGATTTTTCTGCACGCCTGAACAAGGAGGACCTGGCAATTTCACAATCACCTGTCAGCGCCGAAACACTCGCAGGCATGCTAAAGCGTATCGAAGACAACACCATCTCCGGAAAAATCGCCAAGGAAGTATTTGACGCCATGTGGAAGGGCGAAGGCGATGCGGACAGCGTGATTGAAAATAAAGGACTGAAACAAATCACTGATGACTCTGCCATTGAAACAATGATTGATGAAATCATTGCCAACAGCCCGAATCAGCTGGAACAGTATCGTGCCGGCAAAGACAAACTGTTTGGTTACTTCGTCGGCCAGGTGATGAAAGTATCACAGGGCAAGGCCAACCCGGCCCAGGTTAATGACATACTAAAGAAAAAATTAAACGGATAAATAGATAGCATGCACGAGAAGGATCAACTCCACCGATTTACTATTGAAAATACCAATGTCCGTGGTGAAATGGTGCACCTTGATGCGAGCTGGCAGGCCATACTTGAACGCACTGATTACCCGGACAATGTGCGCGCCGTACTGGGCGAAGCCATGGCTGCAGTTGCCCTGCTCTCATCGACCATAAAGTTTGAAGGCTCGTTAATCTTACAGATTCGCGGTGATGGCCCGCTACACCTGCTGGTCGCCCAGGCAACATCCTCCGGCACACTCCGTGGCATTGCTCACTGGAATGACGAGGTCCCCAGCGAGGGCTTGCAGGGTATTTTTGGCATGGGCCAGATGGCGATTACGATTGAACCGGACAAGGGCGAGGCCTACCAGGGCATTATTGCGCTGCAGGGCCAGCACTTAAATGAAGCGATCGAAAACTATTTCCAGCAATCTGAACAGTTAAATACACGGCTGTGGCTTGCATCCAACCAACAGACCTGTGCCGGCTTCCTGCTACAGGAACTACCTGATAAAAAACAGGATGATGACAACTGGATACGCGCATCACATCTCGCATCAACACTACGTGATGAAGAAATAATAAACCTGCCGGTAAAAGAGGTATTACACCGCCTGTTCCATGAGGATGATGTGCGCCTGTATGAATCAGATCCCATCAGTTTCAGGTGTAACTGTTCAATAGAGCGCATCCAATCTATGCTATTATCACTGGGAGAAAAGGAGACACATGAGATCTTGCATGAACAGGGGAAAATTGAAATAGATTGCGAATTTTGTAATGCGCATTATGAATTTGATACGGTTGATATAGAAATACTCTTTTCCGCACCACATCAACCTGATATTCCCGACACGCACCATTAAAAATAATTGTTTTATTGTCTATACTATTTAGGCCATACCAGGAGCATGGAATAATGTCAGTCACCGCTACGAGCAATAACGAGAACAAGACCCTAACCATCAACATTGATGGCCAATTTGATTTTTCTGCACATCCTTCCTTTCGGAATTCATACCAAAATATTGACCCCTCTTTTAATGTTATTGTAAACCTTGGCAACACAGAATACGTAGATAGCGCTGCTCTTGGCATGTTATTATTATTGGATGAACACTTCACCAATACAAAAATAAAAATCATTAACACGAACGAATTAACCCGGCAGGTTCTTGGTATTGCTCATTTTGAGAAAAAATTCGACATCAGTTAAGTTAATTGGTCTTAAACTTGAGTCACCAGCAGTAACTTAACGCCGAATCAAATATACTGACTATTTACATAAAAGCACCTAAATGACATGAGCAGCAGTGCCGATAAAAATTTCCTTGATCGTGCCATCCAGCTTGCCTGTCAATCCATTGATAACAACGGCGGCCCTTTTGGTGCCGTCATCGTTCGCGACAATAAGATTATTGGTGAGGGCCACAACCAGGTCACCCTCATCAATGACCCTACAGCTCATGCAGAAATCATGGCCATACGTAATGCCTGCGAAACGATACAGAATTTCGACCTGAGCAACTGCACTATTTACAGTAGCTGCGAACCCTGCCCGATGTGTATGTCTGCCATCTACTGGGCTCGAATCAATCGGGTAATTTATGCCGCAAGCGGTGAAGAAGCAGCTAGCGCAGGCTTTGATGATACCATGATAGCCCACGAGATCTGCATACCCTATGATCAGCGCAGCATAAGCATTGAATGCGAAAACTCACTAAAACATGAGCGTTGCTTTGAACTGTGGGCACAAAAAACAGACAAAACCGAATACTAGGACACTATCGCTTAATTGAAATGTGAAGCACTACTCATCCGGATGCCACATAAATAAGTACATTAGTGAATAGTCAAGACCGCAACAACCTGAATTACGGAATACAAATGTATAAAAGCAACCCTGTGTACCAGAATATCATACTAGCCCTGTTACTACTCTCATTTACTGTCCCTCTACAGGCGGAAACTATACGCTACGTCAGCGACAGCCTGACTATACCCATGCGAACGGGTACCAGCAACCGCCATAAGATCGTCAAGTTCATCACCAGCGGTACCGAGCTAAGAGTACTGGAGGAAAATGAAGACAGGAGTTACACCCGGGTTCAACTCGATGAAGACAAGGAGGGCTGGGTAGAAAGCAGCCTGTTAATGGACGAGCCAAGCGCTCGCCAGCAACTTATAAAAATAGAAAAAAGATTAGGTAGCGCCAATGAAAGCGCAGGCGAACTTAAACAGCAAATCAATGAGCTCCAAACCCTGCTCAAGCAGTCCCGAAATGAGAGCAACCAGCTAGAACAGAAAAATCAGTCACTAAACAAGGCACTGGAAGATCTCAGGGAGTCAGCAGCTCACCCTATAGCCGTAGCAGAAAGGAATGCTGTCCTGGAGGCATCAATCGAGGAAATACAGCAAAAAAACAACCTGCTAAGTAATGAAAATGCCGCACTGAATGACCGAAGCATAAAGGAATGGTTTATGATCGGTGCAGGGGTTTCCCTGATCAGTTTATTCTTTGGGTTAATTATTCCACGAATTAACTGGCGTAAAAATAACAGCTGGGGTGGTGGTAGTTTTTAAAAACCACACAAGACAGCATCGGTTGAAATTTTATATTCGCCCAGCCTATGAAACCAATAATCAGTAACTTCATAGACACAACGATAAACAACATATCCATCAATTGAACTGCCACTTTCTGGTAGCTTCACATTACGAATCGTTACAACTAATCAGGTACGACCCTGTGTTTTGCCTGTATAAAATCCTTATGTGACACATGGATCAAATCAGCAATCCGTCTAACCATATGCTCTTCATAACGATCCAGTACCTTATCGGCATAGGCGACCTGCCACAGATACTCAATAATTTTTATTTTCTGTGGCTGGCTAAAGTGTTTTGCTATTAATGATGTAAACTGATGATAATCCGTTGCATTCTTTGATTCCTGGCGAGCCAGCTCATAAAGAGCCTCTGTCTCTGCACCAGTAAGATTAAATTTCTCCCCCAGTGAATTTTTTACTGCCCGCTGCTCCGCCTCATGGACATCATCATCCTGCATCATCATTTCAATTAATAATGCAGCCGTAGCCAGTTTGAGTTGATGCGCCTGGTTATCTGGCTGCTCACTAATTGAGAAATTAGCCTCAAAGAAATTTTTAATTTTATTTAACATGGCACCTTAACAATTACTCAATTCTCGTGGAGCAATAGCTGTCATCTCCGAAAGGACATTATATATCGCACTGGTTAACTGCTTCAATTCTTCGGGATTTATAATGTAAGGCGGCATCACATAAACCAGGTTATTAAATGGCCTGATCCATACACCCTGTTCAACGAATCTTGGCTGTATCCAGTGCAGGTCTACCGCCTGGTTTAATTCGACCACACCAATGGCGCCTTTGACCCGCACATCATTGACTACGGCCAGTTTTTTACATACTGCCAGCCCTGTTATCAACTGCTCTTCAATCGCATTTACCCGCTGTTGCCAACCGGACCTGAATAACAAATCAATACTCGCATTGGCCACGGCGCAGGCCAGGGGGTTGGCCATAAAGGTCGGGCCATGCATCAAATTACCTGGCTCACCCTGACTAATAGTGGCGGCTATTTTTTCACTGCTTAAGGTCGCTGCCAGTGACATGTAGCCCCCCGTCAGCGCCTTACCAAGACATAAAATATCGGGCTCAATACTGGCCTGCTGATACGCGAAGAGCGAACCACTACGACCAAATCCTGTCGCGATTTCATCCAGGATCAATAACACATCATACTGCTCACATAAGGCCTTTAGCTGACGCAAATAATCCGCGCAGTAGAAACGCATACCGCCTGCACCCTGCACTATAGGCTCCAGTATTACTGCAGCTATTGACGGGTGGTGCTGTTCGATTAATTGTGAAACCTGCCGAACATCCGCCACACCCTGATTATTGCATTCGGGCGCATCTGCAAAATAATGCTGTGGCAGGACGTCACTGAACAGACTGTGCATACCATTTACCGGGTCACACACTGCCATCGCTCCAAATGTATCGCCATGATAGGCGTTACGAAAACTTAATAAACGGTTCTTATTTTTTTTGCCTCGTGCCACCTGGTATTGCAGTGCCATCTTGATCGCGACTTCTACTGCAACCGATCCCGAGTCAGCGAAGAAAACATATTGCAATGACTCAGCGGTAATATTAATCAGGGTCTCTGCCAGCCTGACCGCTGGCTCGTGGGTCAGCCCACCGAACATGACATGCGACATAGATTGTAGTTGTGTTTCGATCGCCGCATTCAGGGCCGGGTGATTATAGCCATGGATTGCCGCCCACCAGGAGGACATGCCATCAACCAGTTCCCTGCCATCAGCGAGCCTGATCGTTACACCCTGTGCAGAAGCGACGGGAAACACCGGTGTTGGCTCCGCTATATTGGTATAGGGATGCCAGATATGTTCAACATCATAGGCATGCCAGTTTGACGGCGTTGTATAATCAAGCTTGTTTGTCATTGAGAAAATTTTTTCTGCCACAAATGAAATGAGGGCTCATTTAAAAACCCTCAATTTTATTATTAATTAAACACACTATCCCTTGCCTGCTGCCACGCCTCTTCACCAAAGGCCCGTTTGATAACCAGTGGCAATGCACAGGACCCCACGGATAACAGGCGGTCATGGAATTGCTGTAAATTAAAATCTTCACGCTGCTCCTGCTGTTCGCGCAGCGCCCGGATCAGGGCCCAGCCGACCGCATAACTCATGGGCACTGTCGGTGACTGCGTGTACCAGCTGATGTCGGCCCTGGCCTGATCAATAGAAAAACCTAGCTGATCACACATCATCTGTGCTGCATCATCGATACCTAACCCCTGTGTTTGCAGGCGCACATCGAGGATGACCCGCAGCGCACGCCACAAGCGGTCACGCAGCATAATAAACTGGTGCTGTGGCTTATCCAGGAAGCCCTGTTCCTGCATCATGTCTTCGCAATAGAGCGCCCAGCCTTCATACAGGGTCGCCGAGGCATTCAACAAGCGGGGCAAACTGTTGCTGGGATTACAGTTGGCCGTAACAAACTGCAAGTGGTGCCCCGGGTAGGCCTCGTGTACACAGGTCAAATCTATTGAGGTCCAGTTATGCTCCAGCATATGTCCCTCTGAAACCACCGGCGTAACATAATAATAGCCCTGCTGTTCAGGGTCACGGTATGTGGGCTCTTCGTAAGCCGCAAAGGGTATTTCATGGCGTAAAAATTTCGGCGTTTCTACCACTTTTAATGACTGAACCTGGGGCATAGTCACCAGCTGCTGCTTGATGACAAAATCCTTTGCTGCTTTCATGCGCTGGCGATAGGCACTAAACAGTGAGTCATTGCCTCCTTTAGGATAATCTTCGCGAATTTCTGCCAGCACCTCATCGACCGTCGATGCCTCACCCGGCCATGTCGCAACCAGCGCCTCCAGCTGGGCACGTGTCTTATCCAGTAGACCCTGACCAAAGCATTCGAGCTGGCTGGCCGTAATATCGAGAAAATGGCTCTCGTTCAGCAGGCGCTGGAAATGTGTTTCCCCACAGGCAAAATCGCCCTGGGCAGACTGCTTGAGGTCATGTTGTAAAAAACGAGAAAAATCATCAAGTGCCGCAGCTGCATCATCACTTACCGGCTGTAAACGCGCCGGGTTCCTGAACTTTGCCAGCACCGCCGGGTGGCGGGACAGGTTACGGATAAACTGGACCCCCTCACTGGCCTCCTGGATAGCACTGGATAACCAGCTTGCAGGGATACGCTCCGGGTAGCGTAATAAATAACTACGTGCGCCACGCAAATAATCCGGTATCTGCTGCAGTCGATGCTTCAGTGCCTGGTGCAGGTTCTCTACCGGCCGGGTTAGCAACTGGTGTATCGCATCCACCGGCAGATACTGTTGCGGGCAACGATAACGCCAGTCCATTTCCAGTAACTGGTGCAATTCCTGACTCACCGCACTATAGAGCACGGTATAGTCAATCTGCTGTTCCTCATCCAGCGCACTAAAATCCATTTCATCCAGCGCCGATATCAGCTTTTCACCCAGTACAATCAATACCCCTACATCATCGTCACTGTAGGCACGTAATTTATCTTCATAGCCCGGTACACCGGTCTGTACGGCCTGTTCCGGATGATAGCGAAACCAGGCGTTATAATACTGCTCCTGCAGGGCTTTAAATGCCTGCTGGCTTAAATTTTCTGGCATAAATTAGTCTTCTATTATTTCAAAATCATGGGTAATTTCGGCTGTTGCGGCCAGCATAATGGACACGGAACAATACTTCTCTGCCGTCAGGTTAATGGCCTTCTCAACCTGTTTTTCACTCAAGCCCCGGCCCGTAACGACATAGTGTACGTGGATCCGGGTAAAGACCTTGGGAATGTCATCGGCACGCTCTGCCGAGAGCTCAACGACACAGTCACTAATGGGCTGTCGCGCCCGCTTCAGGATGGTTACCACGTCAAATGCGGTACATCCCCCCATGCCGATGAGCACCATTTCCATGGGCCTGGCGGCCAGGTTGCGTCCACCGCTATCCGGCGCACCATCCATAACGACCGAGTGCCCGCTACCGGATTCACCCACAAACGACATATTATCCAACCACTTAACCCTGGCCTTCATCATCTCACACCCCAAAAAAAACCTTGCTGATTGCTCAGTTATTTGCGTTAATTAGCCTGCTCGGTACTCAATGAATACCGAAATATACTATAATAATGATTCACGGAAATATGTGGCGACGTCTATGAGTATTTTGCCTAAGGTTGATAATTCAAACCCTTTACTGGAACGATTGCTGAATCACTGCCATCGTAAGAGCTACCCTGCGAAGAAAAATATTATTCATGAAGGCGACGAGCCACACAGCCTCTACTATATCATCAAGGGCTCGGTAAGCGTACTCACTGAAAACGATGAAGGTGCGGAAATTATTCTTGCCTACCTCAATGCGGGTGATTTTTTTGGTGAAGCCGGTCTGTTTATAGACCACCTGGATCGCAGCGCGATGATTGTCGCCAAGACCCCCTGTGAAATTGCCGAAATCAGCTATGCCCAGTTCCGTAAACTGGTCAAGGAAGATCCCGAAATCCTGTTTATGTTGTCCGGGCAGATTTTTAATCGCCTGATCAAGACCAGCCAGAAAGTTCGTGATCTCATTTTTCTCGACGTATCCGGACGTATTGCCCGCACCCTGCTGGAACTCAGCGAACAACCGGATGCAATGACCCATCCCGATGGCATGCAAATCAAGATTACGCGCCAGGATATTGCCAAGATTGTTGGCTGCTCACGTGAAATGGCTGGACGCGTACTGAAGGAACTGGAAACCGATAACCTGATAGCCGCCCATGGCAAAACTATAGTCGTCTTCAGGCCACAGGAAAACCAGAAGTCACTATAACGGGTACGCTCAGGAAAATAAGTCGAGATGGCCCCCACGAACCCCGATAGATGATGCCGCTCTACCTAAAAAAATAATTCCGCAAGTTTTTCACCCGGCTCAGCCGCTCGCATGAAGGCCTCACCAACAAGAAATGCATGGACATTATTGTCACGCATTAACTTCACATCGGCGGGGACATGAATACCACTTTCGGTCACCAGGATACGATCCGCCGGCAGCATACCCAGCATGTCCAGCGTGGTTTGCAGGCTAACATCAAATGTTCGCAGGTTACGGTTATTCACCCCGATAAGCCGCGCACCACTGTCAATGGCACGCTGCATTTCAACGCGGTCATGCACTTCCATTAACACATCCATATCCAGCTGATGGGCCAACGCCAGCAACTCATTCAGCTTTTCATCATCCAGCGCGGAGACAATTAACAAAATACAGTCCGCATTAATCGCACGCGCCTCATAGACCTGGTAGGGATCAATAATGAAATCCTTGCGTATGACCGGCAATGAAGTGGCCTCCCTTGCCTGTTGTAAATAGGCTTCACAACCCTGGAAAAAATCCTTGTCGGTTAATATCGACAAACAGGCGGCACCGTGAGCTTCGTAACTTTTTGCAATCTCCGCTGGCACAAAATTTTCACGCATCACGCCTTTACTGGGCGAGGCCTTTTTTATTTCTGCAATGACGCCCGCTTTGCCTGCAGCGATCTTTGCTTCAATGGCCCTGATAAAACCACGTACGGGCTGGGCGTCACGAGCCTGTAGCCCCAACTGCTCCATGGTCACAGAGAGGGAGCGTTCTTTTATTTCCTCAACTTTACGCTGCAGGATTTTTTTCAGGATATCGGGAGTGTTGCTGCTCATATATTCTCTATTATTAATTTTTTAAAACGCATAACGTATCCAAGACAACAAAATCATTAACAGTTGTTTGAATAATGCACCAGCGCCTCAAGTTTTTTCATTGCGCCACCATCAGCGATTACGGCCTGCGCCTTAGCAACACCCTCAGCCAATGTGTCCGTAATGCCAGCAACATATATAGCTGCACCGGCATTCAGGCAGACGATATCTTTTGCCGGACCGGGCTGATTATTGAACACGGATTTTATGATATTCAGACTATCGGCAGAATCTGCTGCACGTATAGCCGAAAGCTCGGCTTTGTGCATACCAAAATCTTCCGGCTGAATAGTATAGGTTGTTATATCACCGTCTTTCAGTTCAGCCACGAATGTATTGCTAGCGATACTGATCTCATCCATGCCATCTTCAGCATGCACCACCATCACATGGCGACTACCCAGCGCCTTCAGTACATTAGCCAGGGGCTCAACCCATGCCCTGCTGAATACACCGATCACCTGGTTGGGCGCACCCGCAGGATTCGTTAAGGGCCCGAGCACATTAAATATAGTTCGAACCCCCATTTCCTTGCGCGGACCGATCGCATACTTCATTGCACCATGGTGCTTAACCGCAAACAGGAAACCAACGCCAACATTATGAATGCATTCCGAAACCTGCCCAGGTGTTAACTCCAGGTTGATCCCTGCAGTTTCAAGCACATCGGCACTACCCGACTTACTGGAGACCGAACGATTGCCGTGCTTGGCCACATGCGCGCCTGCCGCCGCAGTAACAAAGGCCGAGGCCGTTGAAATATTAAAACTACCCGAGGCATCGCCACCCGTACCACAGGTATCAACCAGGTACTGATCAGGCGCTACAACTTTCGTTGACAGTTCGCGCATAACAGCTGCAGCGGCCGCAACCTCATCGACTGTTTCACCTTTCATACGCAGGCCAATTAAAAAACCACCGATTTGCGAATCCGTAGCCTGGCCGCTCATAATGAGGTTCATCACCTCTGTCATCTCATCACGTGTTAGATTTATATTTTCGGTGACTGCTTTTATTGCTGATTGCATATCCATGATCATTACCTTTTTGTTAGCCGCCAAGACAAAGCGGCTATAGATTTATTCTTAATTTAGCTTTCCAGGAAATTTCTCAATAAATCATGCCCGTGTTCTGTCAATATTGACTCGGGGTGAAACTGTACGCCTTCGACTGCCAGTGTTTTATGTTTCACACCCATGATCTCATCCATGCTGCCATCGGCATTTTCTGTCCAGGCGGTAATTTCCAGGCAATCGGGAAGTGTTTCTTTTTCAATCACCAACGAGTGATAGCGTGTCGCCTCATAGGGATTAGTCAGGCCCTTAAATACACCCTTATCTTTATGGTGAATCATCGAGGTCTTACCATGCATAATTTCCCTGGCATGGATTATTTTTCCGCCAAATACCTGGCCAATACTTTGATGCCCCAGACAGACGCCCAGTATCGGCAACTTGCCGGCAAAATACTCTATTACCTGCATGGAAATACCGGCCTCGTTTGGGGTACAGGGACCGGGGGAAATCATAATGCG